>CAMYNZ010000061.1 GCA_947259865.1 uncultured Desulfobacterales bacterium
ATCGGCTCTTTGGGCCTGTTGGGTCCTAGCTCAAAGCAACGCCCAAAGGGTAAGCAAAACGGAAAAGAACAAGCCGAAATTGAAAGGATGGCTAAGGCCTTGTTGCCAGGTAAACCCTTGAGTCCCGGAAGCCTCGGACCCTTATCTCCAATCATATTGATGAAGAACCAAAAGTAATTACCCGGCTGTAATTCCATTAAAAAAGGCGGAAAAATATTTCCGCCTTTTGATTTGGTACCGGCAAAATTTATCCCGACCCCTGCTGTTGACTGTTGAATCGAGATTAAATGCGGGTCTCAAAAATCCTTTTGTACATGAATCCCGAAAACGATATCAATAACACAAACAGTATCAAAATGAATGCGAGTGTCTGCCAAAAGCCGATTTGCAGCGTCATCCAGCTAAGGCCTATTACCGGCAGCAACCCCCAGCGCACCACTTTTTTTACATTCTGGTGCTCTGCAATAAAATCGGCCAGGGGCGGTGAATGTTTGTAGTAGAAATGGACAGCGGCCGTACCCCAATCACTGGCGTACAATATCCTATCCCTGAAATTGCGCAAAACCATGACATGTTCTTCCATATAGGACCCATACGCCGCGGTTGCGATAAAGCAGCCTTCCACTGAGCCGTCATCATCGCTGTCACCGCCAAAAAGGCTGGCCAGACCTGCGGGGTCGACGATTATGCCGTTGGCGACACCATCGGCATCTCCGGCACCCCCATCCTCGAGATTCACCACCATAGATTTTCTATCCGGACTGTAAATGACATTGGCCGAATAATCCTTCCAGCCCTGAACAGCGTCGTACTTGACCCATTGGGCGTCCTGGGCGGCAGGCGTGGAGAAAAATATGGTGACATCGACCGTATCACCCGGATTATTGAGCAAGAGTTTGAAGCAAACCAGATCCAGCGGCATCACCGGCGGCCGGTTGGCAGTATCTGTAATATCCTGGAGACCGAGGACATCGATTGCTCGAATAGACGCCACGCCGACGGCATTGCGGATGCTCACACCAATTTGACCCTGTCCGCCCGCGCTGTTGACGCTTTTGATCAGATTTATCTGACTATTATCTGCTAGACCGTCATTGTCCAGGTCAACCGACGCATCGACCTCTTTGCCGTCAGGAATACCGTTGGCGTTCATATCATTGCCGGTGACAGTCGTCGTAAATGTACGGGTCGGAGACCAGTTGGAATCCGCACCGTGGTTATCATAAAATCGTACTTTCCAATAATAGGACTGCCCTTCTTCCAGAATTAAAACCGGGACATCGATTGCGGTCAGCAGTATGTCCGTGGTGATATCAAATACGCAAAGGTCGTCAGCGGTCCTGAAAATTTGCCATTGAGTTTGTGCGTGGTAATCATTGATGTCCACATCGATAAACCCATGGGTTAGCAGTGTGGGCGCTAAGGCGGTGTTCGGGTTGTTATCGCCGGGGGAACTCAGTTGCGGTGCCTGGGGCTTGTGGTTAAAATTGCCGGGATCTGAATCATTTCCATCTGAAAGACCGTCATTATCCGAATCCTGATCCAGTAAGTTTATCAGGCCATCACCATCGGGATCCCCATTCCAGCTGGTGCCCCAATAACTTAACTCCGCCCCGTCATCCATACCATCGGCATCGGTATCGGCGATATTTGGATTGGTGCCGTAAATATTGGTTTCATCGGAATCCGAGATACCGTCGGCATCGGTGTCGATGATCGGAATGGTGGGGTCTGCTGGCGCCGAATCAGCGCCGTCAAGAAAACCATCATTATCCGAATCCTGATCCAGTAAGTTTATCAAACCATCACTATCGGGATCCCCGTTCCAGCTGGTGCCCCAATAACTTAACTCCGCCCCGTCATCCATGCCATCGGCATCGGTATCGGCGATATTCGGATGGGTGCCGTAAATATTGGTTTCATCGGAATCCGAGATACCGTCGGTATCGGTGTCGATGATCGGAATAGTGGGGTCTGCTGGCGCCGAATCAGCGCCGTCAAGAAAACCATCATTATCCGAATCCTGATCCAGTAAGTTTATCAGGCCATCACTATCGGGATCCCCGTTCCAGCTGGCACCCCACAGGCTCAGTTCGGCTCCGTCATCAATCCCGTCAGCATCGGTGTCTGCCAGGTTCGGATTGGTGCCGTACACGCCGGTTTCGTCGGCGTCGGAAATCCCGTCGCCATCTGCATCCGGTGCCGGGATCGTATGGACAACTTCGTTGGAATATCCGCTTTCATTGGTTGATGTATCATACGCGGTTACGGTAATATAATAGGTTTGGCCGAGACTGAGGCCGGGGATGGTATGGGTTGTGGTGTCGCCCACATCATCGCTGAACGTATAGGACCGGCTGGAGGTTCCCCAGTAGACAACATATCCGGCTAAATCCGGTTCTGAATTAGGATCCCAGGCCAGGGTAACATCGGCAGTGTAGGCATTAGAAATGGTAGCTACAATTAACAGGGGAATGAAGAGGAAAGAGAGTACTGCGGGTTTTAGAAAGTTACCTGGGGCGTTTGTTATATTTGACATGGCCACTCCTCCTTTACTCTTTCCTTTCGATACGGAATAAGAGCAAAGAAGGTGCCATGACTGATCCGATGACCCACTTTGTTTGAGACCTCCGGATCAGTCCAGATTGAAGTTTAATCTAAATATTTGTAAATATTGTATTTTAGAGTGTTTTTGAAGATTTGTTTTCAGCAAATAATTTAAAGAAAAATATGGATAATAGCAGCGGTCAATAAAGGGCCCGCAATAATGACGTGCCAGTTACAATTTCAGCCGATAATGATTACAATTTCATGTCCTGATTGGTAATTGGAGTTACGAAAGCGTGTTCGTCCAGGAAGGGGTGATCTAAAACTTAAGGGCAGCCGGGCGCTGCGGTGCTAAAAAATTTGCAATAGTACCGGCAGGCCGGACAGGGCCGCCGACAGGGGTGGTTGTTGACAATCTGAAAGTCTTGCCATATAAAAGAACTTGTTGAAATAATTTGATAACCAACCGACCACTATCATAAAACCGGCATAAATATTCAGGAACCCGGGGCTTGGTCCCCATGCGGAATGACCTGCTTCGCCGGCCTGGCGCGCCAGGATACCTGCAAACAGTGAGCGCCGTTATTCGACTGCCCGGCCTTCCTATCCCGGGTGGCGCATCAGCCTGGCCAGGACGGCTGAAGTGTCACCCTGGAAGTATGGCCAATGGGGTTCTGGGTTTTTAAATGTTGCGTCGTTGACTTATGGCCTCATTTTTAAAGAAATTCGCCAAGTACCACCATACGGTGATATTTGTTTTTATCACTTTGACAGGGCTTTTTACCTATTCTGTGGGGGTTTCGTTTCTGGATCTCATGGAACTCAAAACCATAGATTTGAGATTTCAGACCCGGGATAGAATTAAACCGGGGCCGGACATCATTCTGGCAGTTGTTGACGAAAAAAGCATTACCCGGGAAGGAAAATGGGTCTGGCCGCGGACAAAATTCGCCGACCTGGTCGCCAGACTCTCACAGGCCGGCGCCAGCGTGATTGCATTTGATATTGGATTCCTGGAACCGGATAACAAACAGGTCGTTGAGACCATCGCGACTATCCAGCGGGATATTAATAAAATAGGTGCCCGCAACCCGGCTATTGAAGATTATCTGGATAAATTAAAAATTGAAAAAGAAAATGACAGGCGCCTGGCACAAGCCATAAAAACTTCCAGATCCAAAGTCGTAGTCGGATATTTTTTTCAGATGGATCCCGCAAATGCCGGATATATAACAGAAGAAGAAATTCAGATCCATCAGCAAAATATCAGCAACTCAATGTATAATGCGGAGCGCTATTCTTCTCGTGACGCTCGCCTTTACCCGCTGTTTGAGCCGGTCTATCCCCAGTCTAACATCCAGGCCATTTCCGCAGCAGCCCTGATGTCGGGCTACTTCAACATGATTCCCGACCCAGATGGTGTCGTGCGCTGGTTACCCGGCGTATTAAAGTTTCGAGACACCCTGTATGCGCCTTTATCCCTGGCTACAGTGAGTGCCTATCGTGATAGCGCCATCGAAATCATAATCGACGACTTCGGTGTGCGAGAAGTAACTATCGGGAAGTTAACAATTCCAACCGATGAACAGGGACGGGTTCTGATCAATTACCGCGGTGAAGAAAAATCCTTTCCCCATGTACCGGTAACAGATATTTTGAACGGGGATGTTCCTCAAAGTACATTTAAGGATAAAATAGTGATGGTGGGTGCAACCGCCATCGGTATCTATGATCTGCGGGTCACCCCATTCGGTACCGTTTTTCCAGGGCTTGAAATCCATGCCAATATCGCAGACAGCATTCTTTCGGAAGATTTTTTGTACCGGCCAAACTGGGCGGCCATATTTGATGTTTTGGCCATACTGGTTATGGGGCTTTTTTTGGGGATTGTGCTTCCCCGGGTAACCGTCATTCCCGGTCTGGCATCCGGGCTGGTCGCATTTTTCAGCTATATCATATTTTGTCAATATCTGTTTTCAAAACACGGAATGGTTTTAAACCTTGTCTATCCACTTTCTGTTATCCTGCTGGTGTATGTCAGTATCACAGCCTATCGGTATTTTGTTGAAACCCGACAAAAAAGATTTATAAAGGATGCTTTCTCGATTTATCTGGCGCCCACGGTAGTAAAACAGCTTATTGAATCTCCCGAACATCTTGAACTGGGGGGTGAAGAACGGGAAATCACTGCATTTTTTTCCGATGTACAGGGGTTCACCAGCATTTCAGAAAGGCTGACGCCCCATGAAATTGTTGAGCTTTTGAATGAATTTTTAACCGAAATGACCGATATCATTCTGCGGCATGAAGGTACGGTCGATAAATTCGAGGGGGATGCGATTATCGCATTTTTCGGGGCACCCAACGTTCTCGAAAATCATGCTGAAAGGGCCTGCGCCGCCTCAATAGAAATGCAAAAAAGACTGGCCCGGCTGCGCACCCAATGGAGGGCGGAAAGCAGACCTGAATTAAAAATGCGCATCGGAATATCCACCGGTTTGGCGGTTGTTGGGAACATGGGTTCCGAAAAACGTCTGGATTATACTATGATGGGGGATACGGTAAATACGGCCGCGCGATTGGAAGGGGTCAATAAACAATACGGCATCTATACCCTGATCAGTGAAACCACCCGAAAAGCAGCCGGAAATAACATCACCGCTAGAGAGGTGGACAGGATTAAAGTCGTTGGAAGAAAAAAGCCCGTAACCATTTTCGAGCTTATAGGGTATAACGAAAACATTGATACATCCATCAAAGCGGCCATCGCTAAATACCAGCAAGGCCTGCAGGCCTATCGGGATCAGAATTGGAATCAAGCCATCAAACTCTTTAAGGCCGTCCAGAACATCTCACCGGATGATGGGCCGAGCAAAACCATGCTGGCACGCTGTTATGAATACAAATTAGAATCCCCTGGTGATCGCTGGAACGGTGCCTATGACCTCAGAGCAAAGTAGGTCGGGTGGGCCTCTCAGTATGCAAATGGGAAACGTGTTCGTTAAAGATCGATCATTCTCATTGTCAAATTCGAGCAGATACGCGATGCTGGATGATTGATTCTGAATGTTAAGACTTGGGCGGCCCCCATAACCAGTTATCGAGTATCCAGTATCCAGTATCCAGCATCGGCAATAAATGCTACATTTGTTGAGTGAAGATATCGACAAGAAATGAACAACCTGGCGCCGCCTGTGTCTTACCATTGCTAAGTGTAAATCGCGTTAAGGGGAATAGGCGGATATTTCCAGGCATTTGGTTTGGGCAAAATATGCTGGCCACCAACCGTCAGCCAAGATAAATCAGGTTTGATGTCTCTCATTTTACCGTCTTCCGGGGGTCTGGAATGACTGGTATAGGCATAGGTGGCCTGGAATATACAAATTCTGCGCTTGCCGCTGCGCGCCACGACATAGTTCTTTTTAAAGGTTCGTGGCAAAATGTTATTTTCGAACGCAATCTGATCCAGTTCGGCGTCGCTAAAATGCATCAGTATCGCTTTTGAGGCTCCCCTTTCTGATATCCGTATCAGGGCCCGCGACTCACTGCTGCCGGCATATACCGTAGAAATACAGGGGATGCGTTTCAGATATTGGGTTGCCACCATTGCCGCTGTGCGACGGCCACCGGACATAGACGGTTGTCCATAGTATTCGAAGAATTTTTTTTGAATATCCTCTGCGTACTTATCCCCTTTTTCATAAATATCTTTTGATATATATCTGAGATTTCTGGCCAGGTCCTCGGCTGCGTCTGCGATCGGCCAGTCGATCCTGACGTGGAAGTGGGAAAGCTGGTATCGGTTTTTGCCCGTGGTTCCGGGATCCCTTTGAATCAGGAGGGCATAATCTACCGGCAGCAAAATCCGCAAAAAATTTCTAAACTGTGCCGACTCCAGGTATTTAGCATCCCGATCGAATTTGCTCGACAGGGGCAGGTTTTTTGACAGCAGCAAATTGGATTTTGTGGTCCGGTTGACATCAAAAAAGCGAACATACTTTTTGTGCTCGGGGGGAATACTATCTTCGATAAAAATTATTAAAAACGCATTCTGGCTTTCATATTCCAGATCCGGGATACGCGCACGGGGTTTTAGTTCCCGTTTTTCAACAAAAGGATACGGGATTTTCCTGTTCCTGAAATTGTTATAGGAGTCAACCAGTGCATATTGGATCAAGGATTGATCAAGCTCATCTCTGAGTAGCTCATAATAAGACCGCCTCAACCTGTCTGCTTTACTAAGCTCTTCCCTGACACACCAGAATGCCAAATTTCTTCTCCCGTGCAGATCGACATTTTACAATTTTGTCTATAACCGTGCTAACTTCTGTTAGGCAAAGGGTACCGTTAAATTATAGCACGGTTCAGATCAATTACAAGGAATTTTTTAGCCTAATTTCAGTACCTTCTGATCATTTCCGGTTATTCATTCGCTCAATCCATTGATACACATTTTCACGATACCGATAGGCAAAAAAACTGATAATCAGACAAAAAACAAACAGCAGCGCAAACATGGCATAGTTTTTTTCAAATAGACTGGCGCCCTGGAGGCTGAGCATAAAGGTTCCGGGCATACGGCCAAAAGTGGCCAGGAGAATAAAAGCTTTAAGCGGCAGGGTACTCAACCCTAAAAAAAGACATAGATAATCTTTGGGAAACCCCGGAAAAATGAACAAAATAAGAAGCACCAGGAGTCCCTGATGTTTTACAAAGCCGTCAAACTTCTCTACATAGCGGGCTGGAATGAGTTTGCGGATATAACGTTTTCCCAGGAATCGACCGATTAAAAAATTGATTACAGAACCGACTGTCAATCCGATGCTGGAGTAGATAAACCCTGCCAGGGTGCCAAACAGATATCCGCCTACGAAACCGGTCGCCTCACCTGGGAAAGGGGCAAAAATTACCTGGAGAATTTGGACGACCATGAAAACCAATGGAGCCAGTGCACCAAAGGCGGTAACAAAAGTTGTGATCTGATCCCTGTTGGTTAAAAGCTCATAATAGGGTTGGACCATCGTATAGACGGCTGCCCGGTGCCAGAAGCCGGCAAAGAGGATGGCAGCTACAATGCAGACCACCAGAATTTTATGACGCCAGGAGTGCAGCTTTAGCAGCATAGAGAATAATATCTTTGATTGCAGCGGATATTCAACCTGTCAGTCTTCATCTTTTTTCATCCGCTTTATTTTACGGTTGAGGGCTTTTTTTTGAGACCATCTTCCCCAAAAACCGATCAGGCCAGCGGCATAGGCCCGGTCTAGCTTTTCTTCTTTTACCTTCAGCCCACTGGATTTCTCCATTGCCGCTCTCAGACATTCGGTTTTACAATAACACACCCGGCACGATTCCGGCGTGCATCTCAGGCCGTTTTCTGCCATGGGAAATACGTTTTCCAGTTTACCGTAACAGTACGGGTATTCCTTTTGATCTTTCATTGGTTACTCGACTGGGATGCGTCGGCCTGCAAGCGGATGAGATTGTCCAACTCCCGGTTCATCTGAGCAATATATCCTTGATCTGCAAAACTGAAGTATCGATTGTTGCCGATAACCAGGTGTTCATGGACGGTGATCCCTAAAATACGGCACGCGAAAACGAGTTGGCGGGTAATGGATACATCATCCCCGGAAGGCTGAGGATCCCCGGAAGGGTGATTATGGGCAAAAATAACCGCTGCGGCATTGTGATTGAGAGCGGCAAGCACCACCTCTCTGGGGTAGATGGCGCTGGCGGTCAAAGTCCCTTCAAAAAGAGTTTCGGTGCTGACAACACTATTTTTTGCATCCAAATAGACAACCTGAAAACATTCGCGGCGCTTATCCCTTAGTCTGTGATACAGGAAATCAAACAGTTCTTTTGAATTGTTAAGTGCATTCTTTTTTTCCAGTCTGCTTACCAGGTATCTTTCTGACACGGCCTTGATAAGTTTTATCCCCAGAAGATTTCTGGACCCGATTCCATCGACTGCGCAAAGTTCTTTGGGAGTTGCCTCAAATACGGCCTGCAATGTTTCAAATTTCGTTAAGGCAGCCTTGGCGGCACCTTTGCAATCCCGGCGAGGCGTCGCGAGTGTTAAAAGCAATTCGATCACTTCATAGTCATGGAAACCGGACAGACCCGATTTTAAAAATTTGTCGCGCAACCGCCGTCGGTGACCGACGCCCTTATGTGAATTTTTGTCATGCATATGTTGATACCATGATGGTCATCCCCATACTAAATTGCAATACTGTGTTCTACCAATACTCGGCACCGGGCAAAGGGGACTTAGCTGGAGTAATGGTGTGTTGTTAAATTTACAAAGGGCTACGAGTTAGGCCTTGCGCGGTTTGAAAGCGAATTCTCATCAGGGTCGGTGGATCCGTGTCCACACTTGATAACAGACAAGGATAGGGCTGCTTTGACACCTTCGGCCACCATACGCATTTCCGCCAGAACTTCTCCAAGCTTCATGCCTGCGCCGATTTTCATATCTTCAACAGCAATAGATTTAAGCATCCCGGCCCGGCCCAAATAGATCTTAACTATTTTTCCGCCAGCCGGGCCACTCCCGCAACCCGCTCGTCAGGTGACACCTCTATCAGCTTAACCCCCTGGGTGTTGCGACCGATAATGGATATGCTGTTGACGGTCATGCGCAGTAGCTTACCCATGTCGGTCATCAGCATCAGTTCATCATCATCTTCCACCAGGTGTATCGAGACCACCTGTCCATTGCGCTCGCTGGTTTTGATGGTAATAACGCCTTTGCCACCCCGTTTTTGAAAAGGATACTCGTCAATGGAGGTCCTTTTGCCATACCCATTTTCCGTTACGGTAAACAGTGTTTGGCCGTGGCTCAATACCTGCATCGTCACGATGCGATCCCCCTTCCCAATTGACATTCCCCTGACGCCGCGCGAGGTGCGCCCGGAAGGTCGAATATCGGATTCGTGAAAGCGAATGGACTTGCCCGTGGCAGAGCCTAAAAATACGTTGTAAGTGCCATCGGTTAATCTGGCCGCGATTAATTCATCGCCGGCAATCAGACTCAAGGCAATAATACCACCGACTCTCGGGCGACTAAATGCCATAAGTTCGGTTTTTTTAACCAATCCGCTTTGGGTGGCCATAAGAATATGATAACCGGGTTCAAATTCGGGAACCGCCAAAATGGTTGTCAGTTTTTCTTGCGGCTCAAAATTCAACAGATTAACGATGGCCTTGCCACGACTCATTCGACCCGCCTGGGGTATATCATAGACCTTACACCAGTAAACCTTCCCGCGATTGGTAAAGAAAAGAAACGTGTGGTGGGTGGAAGCGATAAACAGGTGCTCGACGAAATCCTCTTCCTTTATACCCATTGCGGTTTTGCCTTTACCGCCGCGGCGTTGATTGCGGTATAGCGTTATCGGATTGCGTTTTATATACCCCCTGCTGGATATGGTAACGACCATATCCTCTTCCACAATCATGTCTTCTATGTTTATTTCTTTGGTTTCGCTTATTATCTCCGTCCGACGCTCGTCGCCGAATTGTTGCTGGATCTCACAAAGCTCATCTTTAATAATATCCAGCACCAGTTGCTCGCTGGACAAAATCTGTTTTAATCGGGCAATATCCTTTAAAACATTTTTATGTTCTTCAAGAATCTTTTCGCGCTCCAGACCGGTAAGCCTTTGCAGGCGCATGTCCAATATGGCCTGCGCCTGTTTCTCGGATAGACTGTATTTATCTAACAGACGCGTTTTAGCTTCTGCCGGAGATTTGGAGTCGCGGATTAAGTTCACGACATCATCAAGATTTTCAAGTGCAACTTTGAGGCCTTCCAGAATGTGGGCACGCGCTTCGGCCTTTTTAAGATCGTAGCGTGTTCGTCGAACAATGATCTCCTTGCGGTGCAGTATGAAATGCTGAAGCATCTCTTTTAGGGTCAACAATTCGGGGCGGTTGTTTACGATAGACAAAAAGATCAGACCGAAACTGGTTTCCATTCGGGTGTGCTTGTAAAGCTGATTGATAACCACACCTGCGATCTGATCTTTTTTAAGACCGAGCGCGATCCGCATCCCCTCCCTGTCGGATTCATCCCTGACGTATCGAATTCCTTCAATTTGTTTGTTTCTGGTTAATGCAGCTATTTTTTCGATAAGGGTGGCCTTGTTTACCTGATAGGGAAGTTCGGTTACAACCAGTGTTTCTAATTGGGTACGCTTGTCTTTTTCTGAGATAATCCGCGCCCGCATCCGGATCACGCCCCTTCCGCTCTTATAGGCCTGCTGTATTCCTTCGGCACCATAAATAATGGCACCGGTCGGAAAATCGGGTCCTGGGATTATTTTGATAAGATCTTGCCAGGAGAGCTCCGGATTATCGATCAGTGCATTAAGGACCTCAATAACTTCATAAAGATTATGGGGCGGTATATTGGTTGCCATGCCGACGGCGATACCGGAAGAACCATTGATCAACAGGGAAGGAAATTTTGCCGGCAGCACGGTAGGCTCTGTTAGGGATTCGTCATAGTTGGGTACAAATTCAACCGTGTCTTTATCCAGATCTTCCAGCATCTCATGCGCCAGGCGCATCATCTTGACCTCAGTGTAACGCATTGCCGCAGGCGGGTCGCCATCAATGGAGCCAAAGTTGCCCTGGCCGTCAACCAAGGGATACCGCAAGGAAAAATCCTGCGCCATCCGAACAATCGTGTCGTAGGCGGCTGCGTCACCGTGGGGATGATATTTACCGATGACATCACCCACGATGCGTGCCGACTTTTTGTAAGGTTTATTCCAGTCATTTTTGAGTTCGCGCATGGCAAATAGCACTCGCCGGTGAACCGGTTTGAGGCCATCGCGCACATCCGGCAGAGCTCTGCCAATAATGACGCTCATGGCATAATCGAGATATGATTTTTTCATCTCACTCTCGATGCTGACCGCTGGTGAATTATTTGTTTCTAGCATACCGAATTTACCTTTTGTCTACGGTTAAATTTTCTTACCTGTCGTTTGATAAACAATGCTTCATGATTTACTGTGCTATTTATAACAGCCGGGGAGATCATCCTGTCGGCAAAAAAAATCCACAACGCCCTGCATATCATTTAACAACGCTGGGTGTTGTGGCGAGGGTCAAAAAGAGTAACGTGCAAAGTTGATGGGCAGGCCGATTACCTGCTGACAAATGCGCCAGCAAAAAATAATAAAATGAGTTCATAGATAAACACTGACAAAAGATTATGGAATACCGCATAGACAACGCCGCCGCCGACAATAGCCGGTACGGCACAAAAGACGAGGATACCCAACTTTCGGCTGATGGTCATAATAATCAATCTCCGGAAAGTGTTTTGCTGGTATCAGCGCAATCGCGGCTGAGACTAGCAAATCTATAGCAATAGCAGAGAATTAAGTAAAGAAAAAACTTGATAATGCGAAGCGACCTGTTGTTAATATTCCTTATCCCGGTTTATTATCGTTCGACGATCATGGCCATCCCCATACCACCGCCGATACACATGGTAATCAACCCGGTGTTATAACCACTGCGTTGCATATGATTCAGACCCGTTACCATTTGACGGGCGCCGGTGCATCCAATGGGATGGCCAAGTGAAATGCCGCTGCCGAGTTCGTTGGGGCGGTCAATTTCAATTGCCAGTTCTCGCATGCAGCCAATAGCCTGGGCCGCAAAGGCTTCATTCAATTCAACCATATCAATATCATTCAGCGCCATTCCGGCCAGCGTTAGGGCTTTGCGGACAGCCGGCACCGGTCCCAAACCCATATAAGCCGGATCTACGCCCCCGGCAGCAAAAGTCTTGATCTTTGCCAGCGCTTCAAGTCCCAAGGCCTTGGCTTTTTCTGCACTCATAAGAAGGACGGCTGCGGCAGCATCGTTGATCCCGGAAGCATTTCCGGCTGTCACGGTGCCATCTGTTTTAAAGGCCGGTCTGAGTTTGGCCATTTTTTCCATGTCGGTATCCATGGGTCGTTCATCCACATCAAAAACAATTTCACCCTTGCGGGTATTAATAACCACCGGTGCAATTTCCGCCTGAAAAATCCCATTTTCAATGGCCTTTCGGGCCCTGTTATGGCTCAAGACACCCAACTGGTCCTGTTGCTGCCGACTGATGTCGTACATGGCGGCTATATTTTCAGCGGTTATGCCCATATGATAGCCGTAAAAAATTTCCCACAAGCCATCGAACACCATCAAATCATAAATATCTCCGGTTCCGCTGAGCTCCATTTTATACCCCCAGCGTGCTTTGGGCAGGGCCATCGGAACTAAACTCATATTTTCCTGGCCACCGGCTATTATGACCTCTGCCTGTCCCGTCATTATGGCTGATGCCCCCAGGGCAATGGCTTTCAGACCGGAACCACACACTTTGTTTAGGGTAAATGCCGGCGTTTCCTTTGACACCCCGGCACCCATCATGGCCTGTCTTGCGGTGTTTTGTCCCTGGGCCGTTTGAAGCACGTGACCCATAATTACCTCGTCAATTGTAACCGGGGAAAGGGCATCATCATAATCGTACGATCTTTTTTCGAGATCTACCAAACCTGTGTCCTTGAGTCGATCCGGGGCACTCTGGGCCATATCCTGGTTGGGAGCGGGTCTCAATCCAACCCGCTTTAAAACATCCTTTATAACGATTGCACCCAGTTCAACCACCGGTACGTCTTTTAATCCACC
>CAMYNZ010000062.1 GCA_947259865.1 uncultured Desulfobacterales bacterium
TTTAAAATTCATTTTATCCGCCTTAGGCGGGCTAGCGTCCAATGGCCCGCCCGCCTCGCCTGAGCGGCTCGCGATGGCTGGCAGGCTGTGTTGTTCCTCGGCTTGAAATGCTTATTAATCGCGGCAAGATGCCGCTCCCACTATCCCTATTGGATAATGTTTAGTAAACACCATAGCGTTTATAATTGGTGGGAGTGGCTTCCAGCCACGAGGTGCACGCTCCGCCTTCAAACCGCGCGACGCCTTGATGCATACATTAATCTGTTTAAATTAGATATGTAATCCCGCTTCAGCGGGGCCATTGAACGTAATCTGCATTTTTGAGATAGCTTCTAGTTTCCCATTCAGAAATGTGGATTTTTGCGTAAGGTCAAGAAAATCAAAGAATTGCGCGGAGGCATACTAAAGTATGTCGCACAAGCAATTCTGCAGATTGACGCAGAGATTACGCAAAAAGACCATTTCTGGATGGAAACTACCCCTGAATGACTTGGTCATATGCCTCCCGGGCGGCTTGTTTGTTATTTTTCTTTTTCAGCGGAACATATGCTTCGATAGCTCTTTCCACGGCGTCGATGTTTACCAATCCGGTGGCTCTGGCAAAAGCGCCCAGAATAGCGGTGTTGACGATTGGATTGGCCGGTGATCCCAGGCCATGGGCCACGGCAATGGCGCCCGCATTCACGACAAATAGTTGAAAATTATCTCCTATCAGATTTTTATAATATGACGGTTTTGATTTGCCGTTGATGATCACCATTCCGTTGGGTTTTAGTCCCTGGGTTAATGCGGTTGTTTGAAGCAGTGAAGCGTCCAGTACCACCAGATGATCCGGCCGGTAAATCTGATTGCGCAAATAAATCGGATTATCATCCATGCGGCAAAAGGCCGTAACCGGGGCACCTCTGCGTTCAACCCCAAACGCCGGAAAAGCTTGGACGTATTTGCCCTCGATGAATAAGGCCTGGGCCAAAACCTCAGAGCCGATAACCGCTCCCTGACCGCCCCGACCGTGGAATCTGATTTCTTGCATGGTTTTTCCGCTTACATTTCCCGGATGAAGGATTTTGCATAGGCAACCAGGTCGGGAAAAAAAGCCAGGAAGTTAGCCTCCAAGTCAGCATAGTTCGATCTGATTTCAGGTATGGATCCTTCTAAACTGTTCTTTCGGGATATACGCTTTGCTATTCGGTTGAGAGTAATTTCTACACCTGTTAGGGTCGCGTAAGTGCCCAACCAGTTCTGGCTTATCAATCGCGGGAGAACAATTTTGAGTCGTCGGGGAAAATTATCTTGATACTTTTGCAACAGGTCATATACATGGACGATGTATTCAGACAAAGCGGTATCCGAATATTCGGACCAATGTTTGGTGAGAAAGTGATCATAACAAATATCCAGTATAATACCGGCAAATCTTCGCTTTTCCCGGCTAAACAGATTACGGCTTGCGACTGTTTTTTCGTGCGCATCCGCAAAAGTATCAATTTTACGATGAAATATTATCCCTGTGCTAATTTCCGGACTATATTGATCACCGATTGATCCTTTCACGAAGTCTCCCAGAAAACTTCCGATCAAGAATTCATCAGAGGTGTCGGCAAGGTATAAATGCGCCAGATAATTCATGAGATCGTCAGAAATTACGGTATAAGAGAATCTTTGCGATACGAGTAAACGGCAGCTGACTGATTATTATAAAAATCAGTTACCATATCGCTTTTGGTTGCTAATTACGGATGTGGGGATGAATGTTCGCAGACGCAGCCCGAACTCATCATTTTTTTTCCATACTATCTTCCCCTCCATCTCAATGGCTTCGCCGTCCAGCAGTATGGCCGTCAGGTTAATCCAATCTTCGCCCAGATGGATGTTCCCCGCATTTAATAGACGCAGTCCGGTTGCTGAAATGTCTGACACTTCAAATTCATGGTGCTTTACTTTTAAGATAGGCCGTTGATTAGGCTTATAGACTATCCTAAAATAGTTTCTTTTTTCTGAGCCATTATAATAATTGCTTCCCATATTAGCTCCTTATTCGTCTGCGCCTGCATGCCCCGTCCCGCCGCAGCAGGACGGCGGGGATTTTCATCGGTGGTTTTCCGGCCCTGGCCAAAGCGACTTCTGAACTATTTAAACCATTAACCATGAGCCGTGTCAATTTTTTTTACGAAACCGGAATAAAGGCCGCCGGGTGACCTATGAAAGGATGGTAAATGCGGGTGAGGATTTTCAAATTTTTCCGCGGCGATCACAAATGTGCAATGTGTCGGTGTCGGGATATTTTATGGTGATGTCGGCACTGCGCAGTGCCCGGCCCTTTCAGGTCCGTGCAAATCCATTTGTCAATTGGAAACCTCGCCGTTTGAAACGCAAATTCTATTTTTCCCCTTTTTCTTAGCGCTGTAGAGGGCTTTGTCCGCTCTTTGAACCAATTCATGAACAGAAATTGAATCGGATGGATAGGCAGCGATCCCCATGCTGATTGTCAGCGGCTTGGATGGGATGCTTATATGCGGATCAAATGGATGGGAAGTGATGATTTTTTTGATTCTGGCCGCACTCTTTCTGGCACCTTCAAGGTCTGTATACGGCAAAATAATTGCAAATTCTTCACCACCGTACCGTGCGCCCAGGTCAACTTCTCTAATATTATTTTTTATTAATTGGCCGAGTACGCCGAGGATCTCGTCGCCGGCAAGATGCCCCAGTGTGTCATTGTACTGTTTAAAATCGTCAATATCTATCATAATCAATGCCAACGGGTGTTTGTGACGGTTTGATCGTTTGACTTCAACCTCCAGCATGTGTTCGAAATAGCCATGGTTGTACAGACCAGTGCGTCTGTCCGTAATTGCATAATGGAGCGCGGTATCATAGTTAACGTGGAGTTTGTCGAGATACTTCTTTTTCTTAAGAAGTGCTTTTAGACGGGTTTGGAGTTCAAATTTATTAATGGGTTTTACCAAAAAGTCATCAACGCCGAGTTCCAGTCCTCTAATCTTGCTTTCCAGATCCTGCAGACAGGTAATGACCACGATTTGGATATCGCGAGTCTGTTCCATTTCTTTTAAACGACGGCAAACTTCAAACCCGTCAATACCCGGCAAGAGAATATCCAAAAGGAGGAGGTCGATATTTTCGCCTAGGATGCGGGACAATGTCTCTTCGCCGTCCCGGGCCAGGCTGAGTCTATATTCTTGCCCGTTCAGATAACCTTGTATCAAGCGCACATCTTTATCGTTATCTTCGACCAGCAGAATTGATTGGGGCTCGAAAGTTGACTGGATATAATTTTTTTCCTTTTCCGGCGTTGAAAAAAGCTGTTTTGATTGGCTGCGAACTTTTAATTGATCCTGATATTGCTTCAGGCGCAAAAATGACCTGACCCTGGCCGTGAGCTCCGCGGTGTTGACGGGTTTGTTCAAAAATTCATCAGCTCCGGCTTCCAGCCCCTTTACTTTGTCATCTGTTCCATCCAGGGCGGTAATCAATATGATTGGGATATCGCGGGTGTCCGGGTTGTTTTTTAATTTGCGGGTAACTGCATACCCATCCATACCCGGCATCATGATGTCCAGTAATATAATATCGGGTGAGTACTTATCCGTTTTCTCCAATGCTTCTTGACCATTATAAGCACGAAGTGTTTCATAGCTATCCTTTGGCAACTTGGCTGCCGTTAATTTAACGTTCAATGGGTCATCGTCCACGATGAGGATTTTGGGTTTATGGGTCATTTTATCACCGTAATTTGTGTTTTATTCGTTATCCGCCATTGCATAAACTGTTGATTTTTTCGAGTACCTCCTGGACATTAATGGGTTTGGTAATATAACCGTCACAGCCAGCGTCAGTGGCTTTTTCTTCATCCCCCTGCATGGCAAAACCGGTTAAGGCAACCACCGGAATATCTTTAAGTTCAGGATCCGACTTGATGATCTGGGTGGCTTTTAAACCATCCATACCGGGAAGCTGAATATCCATCAGGATAAGAAACGGCTGATGCTCACGCGCCAGGCGTATACCGGTTTCGGCATCATATGCCTCAATAATCTGATAATTGCCGATGCGAAATAAACCCCGCATCAGTTTCATGTTTAATTCGTTATCCTCAATTACCAGGATGTTTCTGTTTTCCATGCCTGTCCCCCTGATGCATTTCCCGTGACAGAATGCTACATTTGATAACCTTGAAAAGATGGTTCAGCAACTTTGAACCGGCAGAAGAATCCGAAATGTACTTCCATTACCTTCGCCCTCACTTTCGGCCCAGATTTTTCCGCCATGCATCTCAACAAGCTCCTTTGTCAGCGCCAAACCAAGCCCGGTGCCTTCATAATTTCTGCTGGATGTTCCGTCGATCTGTTCAAAGCGGTTAAAAATACGTTCCAGATCCTTCGGCTTAATACCGATGCCGCTATCCGTTACGGATATCTCAACGCTATTATTTTTTTTCTTCTTCTTGGGAGGGTCGAAATCCGGGGATTCAATAATATTTATACCCGGGGCATCTCCCAGTCGACGGCCAGGGCGGACCTTACAGTACGTTTTCTTTGCGTTCAGACATACTTTTCCGCCATCAGGTGTAAATTTTACGGCGTTGGACAGCAGATTATATAAGATTTGTTTAAGCTTGCGTTCATCGGCTGCCATGGTTCCCCTGAGGCCGTCAAAATTTGTTATTAGTTGTATCCCATGCCTAGTGGCCTTTTCCTTGACCATGATTAAACTGTTTTTCAGGCAAGCTTTTAGATTTACCTCCGAAACCTCAAACTGAAGCTTGCCGGCTTCGACCTTTGAAAGATCCAGGATGTCATTTATCAGGGCCAGCAGGTGTTTGCTGCTGTTGAGCACATCATTCAGGTATTCTTCCTGAGTTTCGTCCAGACTGCCAAAATCCTTGCTCAACACTAACTCGGTAAAGCCCATGATATGATTCAAAGGGGTTCGCAATTCATGGCTCATGTTGGCCAGAAATTCACTTTTGGCGCGATTGGCCATTTCTGCGGCATCCCTGGCATGCTTGAGTTCTGTTTCGGTATTTTTACGAAACTTTATTTCTTTTCTGAGCTGTTTGTTTGCGGCCCCCAACTCGGCCGTGCGATCATCAACCCGCATCTCCAATTCATCGTGGGCTTTCTGCAACACTTCTTCGGCTTGTTTACGCTGGGTAACATCCGTGGCAATCTGTAATCGAACATAGCGGCCGTCTACCCATTTAATGGCCCGATCATAGTTAATATACCATTTGCCGGTGATCGGATTTTTTCCTTCCCAAATCTTCAATTCGCCGGGTTCACCCTTTTCATCCAACAGGTCTTTATTCGTACATTCATCGCATGGACCTGTCTCATTGCGGAAGGCTTTCCAGCATATTTGCCCCACTAAATTTTTGCCAAAAGTTTTCTGCATGTTTTTATTCATGAACAGAATTTCATAGGATTTCAGATCGGCCACGTAGATATCCGCATAAATACTGTCCAAAACCTTGAGAAATCTTTCATTGGATACCTTTAAATCTTGTTCCGCCCTATTCAGACTGTTAACCATGCGGTTAAAGGCATGACTCAGCAACCCGACTTCGTCTTTTGAGGGCACTTTTACGGCGTGATTTAAGTTTCCATCCGCTACAATTTGGGCGGCCTTTGATAAGCCGATCAACGGTTTGGAGATGGTTTTCGACAGAAAAAACGAAACAATAACAGCCGGAACAAGGATGAAAAGCCCCCAGATCACGTTGTATCGGATCAAAGCCGCCGAGGCCTCTTCAATGGGCTTGAGGGAAAAACCCAGGACAACACGCCATTGTCCTTTTTCGATGTTGACCGGATAAACCAGTATTATCCCTTTTTCTCCCCTTTCCGGAAAATAAAAATTCGTTAACAGGGTTTCTTGCTTAAAAAGCAGGGAATCCTTCAATATCTCACCGAAATAGACCCTGTCATTCGCCAGATAGACCTCCCCGTTCGGTTTGACAATTTTTGCATAGATTAATTCTTTGCTGCCGTACAATTCGGGCGATTGTAAAAATTTTTCTAAATACACCCGGTTATTCGACCAGAATGCACTTTGCGTGCTCGAAGCAATTTGTTTTGCCATGCGTTTGCCGGTCAGAATCAAGCCCTCTCTGAGAACTTCTGATTCCGTTTTAACCGTGAAATACGTCGTAATTCCCACTGCCGCAAAGATCAGCAGGGCGACATGCAGCAGCAACTTATGAAAAATAGAAATCCTAACTTGGAACTGATCCTCTGGGTTGCGGGAATTCACAATTCAGACCTTTTTTCGCCCTGTTTATTGTTGAACATCTCATTTAATTATTGGCATTATTTATAAAAATCTTTAGAAGCTTTTGTTGCGATTTAGCTTGCAACGACATTGCCGTCTCTCAAATGCAATGCCGCATTATTTATTGAGCATAAACCGTGCCAAATATCAGAGAATAAAAGGTTTTTAGACGAAGCTGAAATATGTTTTGACAAGATCCCGTCTCTTATTTACGCCCCGGCAGGATTGAGTGATTTAACCCAGATGTTAACCCGATTCTGGAATAATTGAGGGATATTCTACCGAGGATTATAGCATTTAATAGTGTTGATTCGCAACCGAGGGAGTGATCAATAAAAAGAAGGGTGGTAAATTTTTATTTAATATGAGCAGTATAAGGCTCGGGGGCAGATCCTGCCCCTTACCCGTGAGATAGTTGAAGAGTCGCAGGCTTGCTTCATTGCGATATAGTTGGTCTGACTTAAAATTGCTGTTCTTCAGTTGAACCCGCCAGGGCCTCAACCGACGTTTCGCCGGCGGTTATGCAATTCATTACTCGGTCAAAATAGCCCGTTCCGACAAACTTCTGATGGGTGATCGCCATATAACCGTCCTCTTTGCCGTGAGCAAATTCTTCCTGCTGAAATTTAGAATACGCCAGCATGCCTTCTTTGCGGTAGCTGAGAGCCAGATCGAACATACCCAGATTGAGGGCGTGAAAACCCGCCAGGGTGATGAACTGAAACTTATAACCCATGGCAGCCAGCTCCCTCTGGAACCGGGCAATGGCGGTATCGTCCAGATGGCCTTTCCAATTAAACGAGGGTGAACAGTTGTAGCATAGAATTTTTTCGGGAAATTCTGATTTTATACCTTCGGCGAATTTTCGTGCATGTTCGAGATCGGGGTGCGATGTCTCACACCAAATCATATCTGCGTATGGCGCATAAGCCCTGCCCCGGGCAATGGCCGAGTCCACGCCGTTTTTAACGTAAAAGAATCCTTCGGATGTGCGTTTCTGATCGAGGATAAAGGGTTTGTCACGATCGTCATAGTCGCTGGTAATTAGGTTTGCGGCGTCAGCGTCTGTGCGTGCAACCAATATGGTGGGGACACCGCATATGTCGGCAGCCAATCGTGCGCCAATCAGTTTGGTAATGAAATCCTGGGTGGGGACCAATACCTTGCCGCCCATATGCCCGCATTTTTTTGCTGATGCCAGCTGATCTTCAAAATGGACCCCGGCGGCCCCGGCATCGATCATTTGCTTCATCAATTCGAAGGCATTCAACGGTCCGCCAAATCCCGCCTCGGCATCAGCGATGATGGGAGCGAACCAATACGGACCTTTTTTGCGGCTATCCAGAACCTGAATCTGATCGGCACGTCTCAGGGCGTTGTTAATGCGTTTAACCACGCCGGGCACACTGTTTGACGGATATAGACTTTGATCCGGATACATTTCGTAAGCTAAATTTGCATCGGCAGCGACCTGCCAGCCGCTGAGATAGATGGCTTTGAGGCCGGCCTCCACCTGCTGGACCGCCTGGTTACCTGTCAAAGCGCCCAGAGCAGCAACATATTCTTCAGTATTCAGTAATTGCCATAATCGCTGGGCACCGGCAGTGGCAAAGGTATATTCAACTTTCAGGGTACCTCTCAATTTCAGGATGTCTTCGGGCGCATACGGACGCACTATACCTTGCCAGCGGGGGTCGGTTTCCCAGGATTTTTGCAGCGACGCTAGGTCATCGGTCGCGATTTCATGGCAGGTTATTTTTTTGCCCAATTCATCCGCGCTTTCTGCAACAGTCTTCATATCGATGTTTCCTTTCCTGTTAGCCCTTAGGAACAGATTACTGTATCAGGCAGTTTTGCTTGTACCCGTTTCAGGTCATGGGGACATGATTATTCAAGATGCGGATATGCCCGCAGTGTTAAAAACTCGTCCAGCTCTTTGTTGGAAATGATGTCGTCAAAAAGCTGAGCGGCCACATTATATTTTCCGTCTCCATAGCATTCATCCCCGACCCGCTTACATATATTCTGCATCTCTTCATGCAACAGGTTGCGGAAAAGTTCAATGGTGACCTTGCGACCATCCGTGAGAATGCCTTTGGGATGATGCACCCATTGCCAGAGCTGGGTGCGGGAAATTTCAGCCGTGGCCGCATCCTCCATCAGGTTGTAGATCGGAACGCAGCCGTTTCCCAAAAGCCACTCAGCCATATATTGCACGCCGACATCGATATTGGTGCGGAGGCCCTCCTCGGTAATCGTTCCGGCAGGCAACTTGAGCAGATCGTCAGCTGTTACGCGAACATCCTGGCGTAACTTTTCGATTTGGTTTGGTGCGGGCATGACCGCGTCAAATTCTTGCTTTGCAAGCTGCACCAATCCCGGATGAGCGACCCAGGTACCATCATGCCCATCGGTTGCTTCACGAATCTTATCCTCCCTGACCCGCTGCAGTGCTTCGGTGTTGGCCTCAGGATCGTGTTTAATGGGAATCTGAGCCGCCATGCCGCCAATGGCATGTGCACCCCGACGGTGACAGGTCTTGATCGCAAGCTGGGAATATGAGCGCATACAATGGCGTGTCATGGTTATCTGGGCGCGGTCCGGAAATATGTATGCCGGAATGTTTTTAAAGCGTTTGATAAAACTGAAGATATAGTCCCAACGACCGCAATTGAGACCCGCCACGTGATCTTTTAGCTCATAAAGAATTTCATCCATTTCAAAGGCAGCCAATATGGTTTCAATCAGCACCGTGGCTTTTATGGTGCTTTTTGGTATATCAAGCATATCCTGGGCGCGGATGAATATGTCATTCCAGAGTCGGGCTTCAAGGTGGCTTTCCATTTTGGGCAGATAAAAATAGGGCCCTGATCCCTTTGCCATGAGATTTTTGGCATTATGAAAAAAGAAAAGCCCAAAATCAAAAATGCTGGCGGATACCGGCTGCCCGTCGATCAATAGATGTTTTTCCACCAGATGCCATCCGCGGGGTCTTACGATCAGGGTGGCAACTTTATCACCCAAACTGTATTTTTTTCCCTCGGGACTGACGAAATCAATTGTATTTCTAACCGCATCACAAAGATTTAGCTGTCCTTGAAGGGTGGCCTTCCAGGTGGGCGAATGGGAGTCTTCAAAATCGGCCATATACGCGGATGCGCCTGAATTGAGGGCGTTAATAATCATCTTGCGATCTACCGGACCGGTGATTTCGACGCGGCGATCTTGAAGATCAGCCGGTACCGGTGCAATTTTCCATGCGCCCTCGCGAATTTCTGCGGTTTCGGGCAAAAAGTCCGGCATCTTGCCGTCATCGATGTGGCCCTGAATAGTTTGGCGGCGTGCCAGCAATTCCGTGCGCCGCGATTCAAATTCACGTGCAAGGGCAGCCAGAAAAGACAGCGCTTCAGGGGTGAGAATTTGTGAAGACGCTTCAGTCACTGACCCGGAAACTTCGATTCCTTCGATATTGATATTGTCATCCATGATTATCTCCCCTGCCGGCAAAAAGATACACCGGTCCTTGTGTTGATTTAGTAAAAAATAAATATTATTTTTTGAATGTAAAGATAGAAGTTGAACTTTAGAAGCGGTTTCAAAACCACGCCTGAGACGGATAAACCTCAGATTAGGCCCAAGAACAAGGCGTGATTTCAGGTTAGCCGGTTTGTCCCGCTAACAGCGGGATTTAACCCGTTCAAAACGGAATGCCATCTGTTTTTATTTTTCGACCGGCAAACGGGCTAACGGGCCAACCGGCTATCCGTAATTTTAGTTACCGGCTGTTTTATCGGCACACTAGCGAATTCATTTTGACAATTGAGCCCAAATGGCTATTTTTTATGGAACGACTGATCCCATGTGAAGTTAATTGCCAATCAAGAGAAAGGGTTGGATGATGAATAACCGAAAAAAATATTTTTACATATCAACAGTAATTTTAACTGTTTTGTCACTCTTTTTTTCATTTCCGGCTTTAGGGGCTGATACTTATCGAGTTGACCCGGTCCATACGTCTATAACCTTTAAAATCAAACATCTGGGGATTGCGAATGTTCATGGCCGCTTTACCGACGTCTCGGGCACCTTGAAATTCGATCCCGCTTCAGCCGCCAACAGTGCAATTGAGATTCAGGTCAAAACCGAAAGTATTGATACCAACAATAGTAAACGTGACGAAGATCTCAGAAGTTCAAATTTCTTTGATGCCTCAAACTATCCGATTATAAAATTCAAAAGTACATCGGTAAAGAAAGTAGATTCAGACAATTATGAAATCTCCGGCGACCTTACGCTGCACGGTGTTACACGTAAATTGAAGTTGTCCACCCTAAAGACCGGCGAGGGTAAGGATCCCTGGGGTGGCTATCGGATTGGTTTTGAAACAGCCTATGATATCAAGCGAAGCGATTTTGGTATGACCCATATGCTGGGTGGTGTGGGGGACAAAGTCCAAATGACCGTAAGCGTTGAGGCCATTCGAAATTAGCGCCTGCTGCAGGTGAGCGCTCACGGAATTCCAGGGTTCTGCCCGATCTTTTTTGGGACTCCCTGAGATCCTATTGAACCTTGCTCTTTAAATATTGATAAACGTTTAAAGTGACTTTTCGAGTCTTGTCTTCGCTCCCGGTGTTATCGATGACAATGCTGGCCCATTTTTTTTTCTCATCAATGGGCATCTGCGAACGTATCCTGGCCAGGGCGTCAGCCTCGGACAGGTGGTCTCTGTGTATCAGTCTTTGTAGCTGGATATGTTCCGGGGTATAAACCACGATTACCTCCGCTAACCCCGTGTGCATGCCGGCCTCGATCAATAGGGGTACATCCAATATTACCACCGCCTTGGGTGCAGCCCCCCCGATCTGTTTCAATCGTTTTTGGGTTTCTGCCATCACAAAAGGATGTACAAAATCGTTGAGTATTTCCTTTTCAACCGGATTGTTGAATACGATATCACCCAGTAAGGGCCTGTTGATCTCTCCATCGGGAAGAAGTATATCCCGGCCAAAGTGCCCGACAATTTTATGCCAGGCCGGCCTATCTTTTTTAACCGCTTCCCGGGCAATGTGGTCGGCATCGATGATGATGGCACCGGCCGATTCAAAAATAGCAGATACGGTTGACTTGCCCGTAGCAATTCCGCCCGTAAGTCCTGCAACAATCAAACGCTACCTCCTTGACCCAACTTTTGTCTAATCCCTGTTTCAAGTAATATTAATCTTTTATTGATCTGAGAACAATAGATATATGATTATTTACAATAACCATTATAACTGATACATTTCCCCTGTCAGCCGGACTGATAGCATTCCCGTCATACTTTCAGCTCTCCAGTGAATACGGGGGTGCTGACGATGTTATGGCCGTCACCTTCAATAATAGACACAACCAGCATATAAATGAAAATTGTATGTCCCCATTGTAAATCCGAATACCGGGTGCCGGACGCCAGGATTCCAGCCAAAGGGGCTTACACGCGCTGTAATAATTGCCGGACACGAATTTTCGTTGCCAAAGAACCTGCCGCTGAGACCAGAGACACCTCTGGCAAACCCCAACAAACCGATAAAAAACCTGCAGACAGGATTGCCCCGCCGGCCGGGGCTGCCGAGAGAGAAGCGGCAGCCCAAAACGGCTTGAGTGAACCGGAACAACTTGTTGAACGATATATAAAACAGGACAACCAGGAGGCTGCGGCCGAACTGTTATTTGAGCTTATTGTAAAACATGCCAAGGAAAAAGATTTTAACAAAGCGGAAAGCTTGCGGGACAAACTATATGAAACCGCCCCCATGGCGCTAAACCAAATTGTGAAATCCGGTGAAATTATTGAAGAAGAGAAAAGCCAGTCGATCGATAAAAATTACCTCAATATTTGGCATGACCTCTATGACCGCCTGGAACCCGGAGAAACCGGTGAACTGTATTACAGCATGAAAGCGTGCACCTTCAAAGCGGGGCAGACGGTATTTAAACAGGGTGACATCAATACAAATCTGTATTTTTTGCAAAGCGGTCAATGCAAACTGGCGCGCTTTGAACCTAAAGATGGGGAAGAAAAAGTTTTGACAGAATTAAAGGCAGGAGATATCGCCAATGCCGAGCCTTTTTTTTCCTTTACGGTTTGCACCACTTCGCTGACGGCAAAACGTGAATCAGAATTGACCTATTTAGAGAAAGATCTCCTCACAAAGTGGACCGATATGTTTCCGGGACTTGAACCCAAGCTGAGCAGTTTCTGCCATGGTCAAAAAAATCGGGTCAGTGATCTGGTAAAAAAAACAGGTGCCGGCCTCAGGGCCCATGAACGATTTATTGTATCGATCCGTGCCATGGTCCAATTGCTGGATGAGGCCGGCAAGCCGGTCTATAAACCGTTTAAGATCACGATGTTTGATATATCTGCCGGCGGTTTCAGTTTCGGTCTCAAGATCAACAAAAAAGAACAAGCCGCCCATTATCTGGGGCATAATTTGTATATGCAAATGAAATACCGGGCGGCAGGGGTCAAAAAAAAGGTCAGCCAAAAAGGCAGAATCGTGGCCGTTCATCTTCAACCTTTCGGTGAAAGCTCAATTCATGTTCAGTACCAAAGCCCCTTGGACGAGAAACTAGTGGCCCGAATTGCGCATCCGACACCGCCGACCGGATGATCCAGGGTCGGTTGCTCCACCCTTCTTACTGGGGGAAGCCCCCAACTCCATTCACATTTTAACGGGCTGTCACTCAAAAGGATTTAAGCAGCAGCCCTTTAAGATTCAAAACCTAAAACAATCACATAGAGTCTTGGTTTGATTCGCCAAAGACCTCCGGCGAATAAATCCGCCAAAAACCCCTGGCGAATAAATCCGCCAAAGATCTCCGGCGAATAAATCC
>CAMYNZ010000063.1 GCA_947259865.1 uncultured Desulfobacterales bacterium
GGACGATATTACGCTTCGGGGAATATTTGAAGGTAAACATCCGAATTAAAATTTAAAGGTATGGGCCGTTTATTACCGATGGTTTCAACCCCTGAACTATTTGGTAACATATAGGTCAAAGCAGTGCAAGCAAGTGCCTGATTCCCGGAGGTTTGGGATTGCCTCAGGTTAATGCATATCGATCCCTAAAATATGCATGGACCCGATTGCCTCGCAGTGAAAAAGGACTATTACTTGAAAAATCCATGAGAGAATGTATAATTGACCTGTGTACCAAACTGAATTGGCAGATGAGAGAATTTTAGAAGTGATTTCAATACCCCTTCGCCCGCTGTAAAGAGCGGGACTTTGCATCCAGGTTTAATTGTTGAGGTGCTCATGAGACCCCATCGTCTGCAGAATTGCGGCGGGGCTCTCGGGCCTGAGCGCAGATTTTGAAACCACTTCCATTCATTGTCAAACGACCGTTCTGATTGTCAGCCTATACCTACCCACGCAGGGGCCTTGAAACGGTAAGCGCAATCGAAACCTATTTTGACAATCACGACGAAGGAATATATGTCCGAGGAGCCTGAATTACAAATTCCTGTTCAGCGAGCTGAGAAACCGAAATTCCTCACACAGACCCTTTTTAAGGAGTTCAATCTACCGGCAAAGATCTTGAGAGGACTAAATAAAGCCGGTTTCAATTACTGCACCCCGATCCAGGCCCGGACCCTGGCCGTTTCCCTGTCCGGTCGGGATGTGGCCGGTCAGGCGCAGACCGGCACCGGAAAAACTGCCGCTTTCCTGGTAACGGTTTTTATGCGACTGTTGTCGCTATCCACCCGAAAACCGGGATTGCCTGCTGCCTTAATCGTCGCTCCAACCCGTGAACTGGCCCATCAAATCTATCAGGAAGCCCAAATTCTGGGGAGCTATACCGGTTTTAAAATTATCGAGGTGGTCGGTGGTGTCGACTACCACAGACAGGCCAAGCTCTTACGCAAGGGCGTGGACATTATCATATGCACTCCCGGCCGAATTATTGATTATTTCAAACAGGGTATTTTTAAAACGGATGCGATCCAGATCGTGGTCATCGATGAAGCCGACCGCCTCCTGGATCTGGGTTTTGCCAAAGATATGCGTTTCATTTTGCGACAACTTCCCGCCTATGACAAAAGACAGTCCATGCTGCTTTCCGCAACGCTATCCTATCGAGTTATGGAGCTCACATACGAATATATGAATTTGCCCGAGTTTATTGCGATTACACCGGAAGAGGTGACGGTGGAAGGCATTGAGCAGTCTCTGTTTCATGTCGGCCAGGATTACAAACTGTCCCTTCTGCTGGGATTATTAGCCAGGAAAGACTGGAGCCGGGTTCTCATATTCGTCAATACCAAGGCCGGTGTGGAATGGGTGGCTGCAAAGCTCAAGGGCAATGGATGGCCCGCTGAAGGGATTACCGGGGATTTGCCCCAGCGCAGACGGTTCAAGCTGATGAGTCAATTTAAAAATGGGAGTATCAAAATACTGGTTGCCACGGATGTGGCTTCAAGAGGGATCCATGTTGAAGATATCAGCCATGTGATCAACTACGATTTGCCCCAGGATTCTGAAAATTATATTCACCGGATCGGCAGAACCGCGCGGGCCGGCAAAACCGGTCACGCGATATCGCTGGCCTGTGAACGATATGTGTATCATCTCGAACCGATGGAGGAAATGCTGGGGTACAAGATTCCGGTCGTCTGGCCCGAGGATGATTGGTTTGTCAGCGATAGATGCGGCGCGGTCGTTACTGCCGCATCGGGCCGCAAAGGCAAAACTGCCCGCGGGCGGGACCGGGTGAAGAAAAGACAGGCGCGCCTTACGCAAGTTGAAAAACCATGGAAACAGAGTCACCCCGGCGCTTTTTTCGGTTTCCCGCCGAAGCCAAACAGCCAATCCCAATCCACACCTCAAAGCGTCGCGGCTCACGACCCCGCCAAACCGAGAAGACGACGGCGTCGAAAATGATTTTTTAAATGCTGCTGTAACCTTAAAGCCTTATGGCAACATACCACTTAGAATCGCAGACCTTACCCTCCTGCCCGGCAATCAATAATTATAGTGTCCCCGGGGTTTGTCCAAGGTAAGTGCGGATAAACCCGGTTTTCCCCTTGAATTCGCTGAAATTTTTCCTTAGATTAAAAAGTATGGGCCATGTTTTCGATTTTAATGACGCCAAAGCTTACGAGCAATGGTATAAAAATCAGCGCAATCGATTTGAAGCTGATCTTGAGACCCAGCTCCTGCTCGATATGCTTAAGCCGTCGCGGGGTGAATCCGTTCTCGATATCGGTTGCGGGACAGGAGAACTTCTCCGTCAATTCGTCGATCTGGGTCTTCAGGCAACCGGGATTGATCCATCGCCGTACATGCTCGATATTACATTAAAAAATCTTGGCAATCGCGTGGATCTCTACCGCGGCTTTGGTGAAGATCTACCCTTCGATGACAATTCCTTTAATTACGCAATTTTTTCGACCACCCTGGAATTTGTTGAAAACCCTCGGAAAGCCATTGAGGAAGCCTGCCGGGTGGCAAAGGATCAAATATTTATCGGTGCCCTCAATCGTTACGCCATCAGAGGTGTCCAGCGCCGGCTGAAAGGCATGTTTACAGGGTCCATTTACAATCACGCAAAATTTTACGGCGTATGGGAACTAAAGAAAATTGTCCGCAGCATTCTGGGACAAGTTCCGGTTTCATGGCGCACCGTTTGCCAGCTGCCGGACCCCACCGGGAATATTACGCAGAGCATCGAACACTCGAAACTCTTACAGCGATGTCCCTTTGGTGCTTATGTCGGCATGGCCATTACGCTTGTACCTCGTTTAAAAACCCGACCCCTGGCAATGCGATATCAAACAAAGCATACAAGCGGTGCAATAACGGGATAATTACGGGAAGCGATCATGAAAGCCTATCTTTGGGATCCTCTTGAAAATAAAAAAGTGAGATGTAATCTTTGCAGCCATCGTTGTGTCATAAAAGAAGACCGCCGCGGGAAATGCGGGGTTAGAGAAAACAGATCCGGTGTTCTGGAAACTCTGGTATACGGTAAAGTAATCGCCCGTCACATTGACCCGATTGAAAAGAAACCGCTTTTCCATTTTTTACCCGGCAGTCTCTCATATTCCATCGCCACCGTCGGTTGTAATTTCAGATGTTTGTTTTGTCAAAATGCGGACATAGCGCAGATGCCGTCTGATCATCAGGGAATGATCACAGGTGATCCTACCGATCCACACCAGGTAGTCGACGCGGCTCTAAAAGGCAACTGCCGGAGTATTTCCTACACCTATACCGAGCCCACTGTATTTTTTGAGTTTGCATACGATACCGCCAAACTTGCCAGAAAAAAGGGAATTCGGAATGTATTTGTAACCAACGGTTATATGACCGCTGAGGCGGTTGAGATGATAAACCCCTTTCTGGATGCGGCCAACGTGGATTTAAAGGCCTTCAGTGATGAATATTACAAAGATTTATGCGGGGCCAAATTGGTCCACGTCAAGGACACGTTAAAATTAATGAAATCTAAGGGAATCTGGCTGGAGGTGACGACCTTAATTGTTCCGGGATTAAATGATGACCCCGTCGAGCTTGAAAAGCTGGCCGCTTTTTTGGCAGAATCCCTGGGCCCTGAGACTCCGTGGCATATCAGCCGATTTCATCCCACCTACAAGCTCACCGATCGCCCGCCAACACCTCGCCAGACATTGATAACCGCCCGTGAAATAGGCATAAAAACCGGGTTGAAATATGTGTATACCGGCAATATTCCGGGTGACCCGGGTGAGAAAACGGTTTGCTGGAGCTGTGGCAAAGTGCTTATTGATCGGTGGGGATTTCAGATTCATCAATACCAGATCAACCAGGGTCAGTGCAAATATTGCGGTACGCAAGTCGATGGCGTGCAAATGTAGGCTGTGATCCACCGGTGTGCGCCTCGTTTCGCCGGATTTGGCCGGGATGACGAATTGCGACACAGCCTGTTTGCGGATGGTCGCTGACTTCGGTAAAATCTGACTGTTTTTTAACCGTCGTTCAGCTGTATAAACCCTATTATTTTCATAATAACAGTAGGTTGTACTATAGCCGCTCTGATCGGTGAACTGAAGTTTAAAATTTTGAACCACACTGATCGACACGGATAACAATCAAAATCAACATATTATTGATTATTTCGTCAACCGGTTAACAAATTTAAACTGCACACCCTACCTAATGCGACTGAAATTATGCATTACTATCAAATCGGTGTGGGAATTAAATTTTATTTATATAGATATCAAATGGTTATAAATTTAACCATAATTTCTAAGAATACTCTTATTTTGGCATGATCTTTGAATATACTATTCGCAAGTCCTTTTCTTCCTTCATCTGTACCCCTCCTTTTGGCTAACCGAGGTAGCCCGGTTAGCCAATTTTTTTGCCACAAAGATAATGATCCAACGCTACCGATTTCAGGGAAGTGTTACAGCTCCTGTCTTCGGAGACCTCCCGCGGCCATCATCTCCGATTGTCCGGCTGTTATATACACTTGACACCCGGTAGACATTAATTCATACTCCGCGCCGGGGTTAGGGCACGATTGAATCCGTCGCTGAAGCTTTAATGAGGGTTGTCACAAATGGAAAAAACATCCGGTTTACAACGATTTTTCTATAAAATTCGCTATCGTCGCGAGCGCTATCGACAGTTCATCGGAATTTCTTATATTGTTCTGGTCAGTGCGGCCGGGGCTCCCAAACCTGTTTTATGGACGGCCGGTGCGGTGTTTGTAATATTGGGTGTTGCCGTGCGCATGTGGGCCTCCGGCCATATCAAGAAGGATAAGGTTCTGGCAACCGACGGACCCTATGCCTATGTGCGGCATCCACTTTACGTCGGCAACATTTTGCTGGGGATCGGTTTTACCTTCGCATCCGGTCTGTGGTGGAGTTTACCGTTGTTCATCGCCATAATGCTTGCTTTTTATCCGCCTGCGATCCGGCGTGAAGATGATAAACTTCATCGTTTGTTTAAGGATGAATGGGAGTTGTGGCGCAAGCAGAACCGGGCACTTATTCCCCGCATTCGGTCGCTTGGCAAAGACCAGCGCGGCTCCTGGTCTTTTTGGCAAAGCTTACGCCAAAATGGTGAGCCCTTGATAGCTCTCTTTTTGTTCTTTTGCCTGTACTACCTGCATATTAGGCTTTAAGTGGCATCTATGGTGAATTTGCTGGACGGCGCCCAGGAAAGCGAGATCCTGGAATGGATAAAAAGCAGTATCAAAAACAGATCGAACATGTATAGTCATGGATATCAGGGTCAGACCTATGTCTTTGAAAATAATCGGCAACGTTTTATAGTAAAAGTACCGTCGGGATGGGGATTGGCAAGGTACATCCGAAGAAGGATGCTGCGCAATGAGCACAAGGCCTATACCCAGTTATCCGGACTAAAGGGTATCCCGATATGCTATGGTTTTATCGACGAACGTTACCTTGTGCTTGAATTCATCGGGGGAACGCCCATTCGTTCGGCCCGCATTGCGGACCCCGGTTGGTTTTTCGAATCGCTGCTGAATCTGATAAAGGAGCTACACGATCTGGGGGTCGCCCATACTGATCTAAAAAAAAAGGATAACATACTCGTCGTGGATGGCAAAACCCCGTACGTCATTGATTTTGGCGTGGCAGTTGTGCGAAACTCCGGTTTTGCCCCCTTCAATCATTATTTATATAAGCTTGCCAAGAAATTTGATTACAACGCCTGGGCGAAATTAAAATACAAGCGCAAGCTCGAATATATTTCAGAACTGGACCGTCAATACTATGATCGAACCTTTGTTGAAAAAGCATCCCGGCGTATCAAGCGCATGTATCGTAGCCTCAAAAGGCCCTTTAAGCGGCATCCCTAGCAGCGAACCTCCCGGCCGACACGGATTCACATATTAATCTTCCGAAAAAACGCTTGTTTGCAGGGGCAACGCTAAATCATCCCGTGAGCCAGGTGGTTATTTCGGTAATATTACAATGTCCACTCTGCGGTTTAACCGTTTGTTTTCAGGTGTGTCATTGGGGACCAGAGGATGATATTCGCCGTAGCCAACAGCAGACAGTATGCGTGGATCCACCTCAGTTTTATCTACAAAAAATCGCAATACCGACAGGGCCCGCGCCGCAGAAAGCTCCCAGTTTGATGGGTATTTGGCTGTATGGATCGGGACATCATCGGTATGACCTTCTATCTGGATGTTGTTTTCCGGAAAGTTGTTCAGGGCTGTTGCAATTTTTGACAGAGAATCTTTTACTCCTTCTTTTACGGTAGTTTTACCGGAGTCAAATAAGATGCTGTTGTCAATATTGATAATTGTCTTGGTTTTATACCGTTTCAACCGGATCTCGCCTTTTTCAATTTCCTCTTTTAGCTGCAGCTCCAGCTGGTCGGCCTGAGTTGACAATTCCTTTACCGCCTTTTCCTGTTCGGCCGTCACGGCTTCCAGTTTTTCAATTTCAGCGAGCAACCTCTCAACCACCAGTTTGTTGGACTGAATTTCATGATCGAGGCGATTGTTCAGGGCTTCGATGTTTTCCCGGTGTTCTGTTTTCAGCGTGTCGAGCATGTCGTTTTTAGCGCTCAAGTCTGTGTCGTATTTATCCTGTATCTCGGTGATTTGCTGCAATAGACCTTGGGTCTCTTCGGATGACGCTTCCTGCAGGACTTCCAGGCTTTTTGACAGTTCCATTTGTCGTGAAGCCGCCACCGCCATACCTTGATCGTACTTGGCGTTAAGATCTGCGAGCTCCTGTTCCAATTTGGCGATGCGGTTTTTTTGTTCGGATAATTTCTTTTCATCCTCGGCCCGGGTGTCCGCCAATTCTGTTTCAAGTTCCTGCTTCTCAATATCCAGAGCGGTCTTCTCACTCAGCAGCTGGGTGTAGCTTTTCTGGGTGACCACACAGCCGCTGGGGGCCAAAGCAATTGCCATAATGATCGCTAGCAGTTTGATGGCATGCATGTTGATCTCCTTTGCGCTTCTATCCATTTAACGATTATCATCAAAGTAGTTTGCCTGATTCTCAAGTGGTTGCGCTTTGCCCTATAGTATCGCATGTGATTTAAAGCAACCGGACCGCGAGTGATTTTCACACGTATTTTCCGACTATCACAGGTCCGGTTGAGAGGCAATTTTTTTTCGGCAAATGGCGTGGGGTGTTCGCCATCTGAACTAGATATTGACTGATTCCCGGGCCTTTTGATAAAATGACCGATGATAGCCGATTTTTTAGAACTGGTTTCAAAATGAGCTTTGAAACCGCCTCTCATCAAAAAGGAGCTGCCGTTGAAAAACCTAACCATATGGGCATCAATTGCCCTGTTCATCACAGTCATCTCCTGTGCTGCCGATAATACTGCTGTCCGGCAGCCGGCGCCGGTTCAAATAAAAAAGCAAACGCCACAATATACATCGCCGGATAAGGCTTTGGACTATTTGGCAAGAGCCCTGAGCCAGAAATTGCAAACCGGGACCGGATCGAAAAGCAGCTCAAAACCAATGGTGATTGCCATCACCGACTTTGTCACGGCTGAGGGCCGGATCACCCGTTTGGGACGTTATATTTCTGATAAAATAACGCCCTATTTTACGCGATCGGCGCGATTTTTGGTCCAGGAGAGAGCCTTGATCGATAAAATCATACAGGAGCATAAATTCCAGACCTCACCTTTCGTGGACGAGGATTCAACCCAGGAGGTCGGAAGACTCCTAGGCGCTGAGACCATCATCACCGGAACCCTATCAGAACTCAACAAGGCTTATTATATCAATGCCAAAGCCGTTGGGGTAACCCGGGGAAATATACTGGCAGCGGTTGATGTCGAAATCAAAAACAGTGACAAGCTGGCAAATCTTTATGCAGCGGATCTGCCACAGTTCAAGAAGATAAAAACGAAAGTGTTCAGAGCCCAGGGAATCGGCATCCCTTCGCCCAAGCACAAGAATCCCACCCTGGCCCGAACGCTGGCGGCTCGGGCCGCCAGGGGTGTCGCCATGCGCAATTTGGTGGAGAAGATACAGGCCCTTCAGATTACTTCCGACACCACCATCAAAGACATGGTGACCCAGGATGATAGTATTCGTATTCAGCTCAATTCTACGCTTCAGGGCGCCCGGGTGGTAAACCAAAGGCAATTGCCGGACGGCAGTGTGGAGGTTGAAATGGAAGTAGAACTGACACAAGAATTTATTAAGACACTTCAATCAAGGCAGCGTTAGCACGGATACGTAATTGTTAAATAGAAAAGTTTTGATGTCCGGGCATCAAAAAGAATGCTTAATGCGGGTGAGAGTACTTCTATACAAAATTCGGGGCGTTCAAAATACATAAGGCCATCGGAGCTGGCGCTCCGATGGCCTTTATTTTAAATATTGTTAATTGTTTTCCAATTCTTCTAGTTCGTCGTGCATTTTCTCAGCGTTTTCTCTGACGTAATCCCGCACTTTGGCATCCAGTTCCTTGTAGCTGTCCAGGGCATCCTTGAACGACATCATATCGAGCTCGCACAAAGAATAATACGTTCCATCTTCTGGATCCATCCAGCGGTCGACGATCTGGGCCCCGTGGAGGGTGGCCTTGGTAAATGTTTTCAATGCCTGTTCCACGTGCTGTTCTTCCGAAGATTTTGACATGTCACCGGCAGTGGTGGAGGCCATGTAATCCTTGGCCAGGTAGGCCACATAGGTCTCCAGGGTCTGGGCAATTTCTGCCCGGGCGCGATTATCGGATGTTTTGCGTAACAGGGCTTTGTTCTTGATGCCGCCGGCTGCACCGACCCCGTAAAAGACCTTGCCGCCTTCTACATCAAAGGCGCCGCTGCCCTTCATCACCCACTTCGGGCCCTTAACAGCCGTGTCGGCCGTCTTCGTAGGTGTGGCACAGGCGGTCATCAATACCATTGCAAAAGTCAAGATAATGCTCAAAACCAGTAGGTGTTTTGCTTTCATGGTTACCTCCTTACCATTTTTTTTCTTTATGTCGTTTAATTTTTCCCTTCATTTCATCCATCATATCTTCCATGGCCTGGATGTCGCGTAGCAATTTACTCATTTTATAGGGTTTTTTGCGGGTTAAAATTTTACCGCCCGGGGACTTGATTTTTGCTCGCTTTTCTTTTTGCGGTTGTTTGGGCGGCGTGTATACTTTTGGTTTTGTCGATTTTTTCTGGGACGTGTCAGAGGTAGTCACCCCTGCTTGCCTGGGTTTGTCTTCTTCCTTTACCGGGTCGGCTACTTTGGGCTTAATTTTTTCTTCCGTTTTGGGGGTAACCGTTTTGTTCTCGGCCTGCTTTGGAGCAGGGGCCGTTTCCTCGCCGGATTCGGCAATTCTTTCACGGTTCACCGGGACGGTGTATCCTAAACCGGCCAACCAGCTGACGGCTACATTGGACATGATCGAAAAATTAACATCGGTTATGGTCAAACCATCGGCGGCTTTTCTGGCGATCAGGGAATTGATGCCGACCATGTCCCCCTGTTCATCCAAAAGGGGACCGCCGGAATTGCCTCGGTTGATACTGGCGTCGGTCTGGAACAGGTTTTTGCCGGTTACACCGCCAGCATCAGCGCGGAAGGCGCTAATCACACCGGTTGTAAGGCTCCATAGACCGCCCTGTTCGGGATGGCCGATGGCATAGACCTGATCGCCGATGTCCACTACATCCGAGTCGGCAAAACTCACCGTGGTAAGGGTTTTATCATTGCCGGTAATTTTAAGCAGCGCCAGATCCAAAGGGACATCGTAGGCTAAGATTTTAGCATTATACCGCTGTCTAAGGTCCTTTTGGTGGTTTCCGCTCACCCGGCGCGGTTTCAGGTAAACCGCGATGTCGGATTTTAATCTCGACGAATTGGGTTTGGTAAAGACGTGGGCATTCGTAATTACCAGGCCATCGTTGCGGATGATGGACCCCGTGCCGACACTGCCCATTTGCGAGCCATCGGAAGCTAATATAAAAACAACCCCGGGACCGGCCTTTTTGTAAATATGTTTGGGTGAAGCAGCAAGAGCCGGGTAACCGGCAAGGCAAAACATGATTACCATCACAGTTATGAATGCATTTCGGAAATTGCCTTTGTTCATTGCTTTTCACCTCCTTTCTTTGCAAAATGTTGTTTCAGAATTGATTGATGTCGGATAAATCGACAGGTATCTTACCATATCATTGACCCTGGGTAAAAATAAATTTTGTCATGTCCTGGGCAATTTCAGCCGCCAGCAATTTTCGCATTTTTCGAACAGCGCGCTCTTCGGCCTGGGAGATGGTCAGGTGGCCTTCTCTGCCGGTTTTTTTGACACTGCCGAAAACGGCGCCGCCCTGCTGATCGACCAGATCAAAATAGGCTTTCCAACGGACAAACTTCCATTCCGAGGTTTTCTGTTCAATAGGATTAATTTCAACGGTTCCTCTTGCCAGCACACTGGCCCGGCCGACATCATCCAACACGGAAAACCCTTTCTGATTTAACGCCTCGACCAGTGCCTGCCGGATTTCGATTGCGCGACTGCCTTTTACCGAAACAGCAATGAAAAAATCCCTGAGCAGTGCATCCGACAGTTGTCTTTTCATCTTGCTGAAGCTAAACTGGGAAGGGATTCCCTGACCGGAAGGATTCACGATTCGAAGTTCCGTGTTGTAGGCATCTCTTAAAATGTATTCTTCCACGCTGGCTTTGAGATATTTTATTTTGGCAAGTGTATCCGTTTCTTGCCGGCTAAGGGAGACCAGTCTGTCTAAATCCTGGTCCAGTTCCCGTATTTTGCTTTGAAGGATTTCTATGGCTTGACTGCGGTCAAGTATAGCCAGCGCGTAAAAAAGAGGTTCCGGTTTGGTCTGTTGATAGACCTGTGCGACCCTTACTCCCGACAAAACCTTTTGGGTGGACACTTTGGTGATGTCTTCAATCGCAACGTTATCTGTGGTTTTGGTTTTGGATCCGGATACCGTTTGCAGATATTCCTGATAGGTCCGGGTCCTGGCATCGATTTTGGCGTGAAAAATCTTGGCAATTTCGGCCCGGGCTCTGTCTTCGGCTGTTTGGCGGTCGGGCGCATAGCCGACACCCGTCAAATACATAGATACCGGATAATGACGACTTTGACCCTCAATCCAATCCGGTCGCTTGCCTTTTGTGACCTTGACCGCCGCAGCCGGTGGGCTGACCTTCTGGCGGGGCTTGTCTTCACGAGACCGGCTTTGACGGACAACTTTCGGTTCGGAGGGGTTTTCTTCAGCGTTTAAATCCTCAAAGGCTTGATCCGCATTGGCCCGGATTCGTTCCTGGGGGATATCCGTTTGGGGTGTTGCACAGCCTGTGATTATCATCAGCGGGATAGCCATAAAAAAGACCAACTTGGTTGTGTGTATCCGATGTCGATTCACCGTTATTCCCTCTTCGTTTCAAGGGCTTTTTGAAAGCCCTGGTTTGGCAGCCCCGACCATTTTGAAACGCCGCAGCGCTGCCCAGATGATCCGGGTTGATTTTCAACTACACAGAACAGCGGCTTATTGAAGCGACTGGTCGCTCAGGAATTTCTTTTCACCGGCCAGGACGGTAATATTTGGCAGCTGCCGTTTGCTGATCTCCAACCCGCTGGCGTTTAAATATCGAATACTGGCCTCATATTCTCCGGGTGGGATAATGGCTCTCCCGATTCTGATTTCTGCCGGCAGCATTCTCCAGTGACGCAGATCCGCTTTTTCAGTAGCGGCGGCTGCAATGTTGCCCGCCACCTGGACCAGAAGCCCGAGGAGGGCACCGCCCTGATCTTCTGCCGCTTTGCTGGCGGCTTTAGTGGCCAGATATTTGGTCGTCGCCCGTGCGACGGCCTTGACTTTGATTCGCGCCAGACGATTTTCCAGATTGGTTACGGCAATGGAGCCGATATCTTCCATCATATACGTGTCAAATTGATAGGCCTGGCCGGTTGCAATGTTACGCAAAAGCACATCAGCATGGTGTGTCTGGTAGTTTTTTCTTTGAAATTCAGGATAAGCGATTTTTAGAATATAACCGTCCGGCATGGGGACAATCCATTGTTTTTCAACTTTTTCCGGACCCATTCCGTTGAAATGAATACAGTAAAGCTCGGCCATGTCTTTCTTTTGGGCCGGATCCATGTATTTTACATCCGGATAGGCGGCCTGGATTTCAGCAACCTCCTTATTAAAGTCCAGTTCTTTTCCGGTGCTCAGCAGGTTTTCAATCAACAGGCCGGGTGCGGACACACCGTACCAGTTCGCATAATCATTGCGGTATATTTCTTCGGCTTTGCGATAGGAAATAAAAGCGTCATTGACCTCCCCCTCAGCCTCATAGAGTACCCCCATCAAAAACCGTATAAAAGCGTCTTCCTTGTATACATTCTTTTTGTCGTCGTCATAGCGGCTGTTGATCACATTGAGTTTGCTATCTACTTTTCTGGCCTCAACCAGGGCATCTTCCCGCTGGCCGGCGGCCGCATAGTTCAAAGCCATGAAAAGATTGACCAGGGCATTTTCGAAATCTTCCCCCCCGTATGGGATGGTGTTGTCGTTAATCAAAAAAGAGGCAGCTTGTTTTGAGATGGATTTGGTGTACAGTTCCTCCATAATGCCTTCGGCCTTGGCCAGGCTTTGGGTACTTTGCTGATGATCCGAGGCAAAATGGTGCAGCAATCCTTCTTCCAGGTAGTAAAGGGCCGCATTTCTTTCTTTATACGCTCCTTTGCTTTTTTGCAACTCGGCTATGGCCGAAGGATAATCCTGCTGTATAAGACACTGGTTTACCTTGACATAGTGCTTGATGGGAGGCGCGCACGAAAAAACCAGCAGTGCGATGAGTGCCAGGGCCAAAATAAGATTTACGTTTTTTGCCGTTCTGGTTGAAATCTTCAGGGTTTTAACCGAACATTGCTTCATTCGCAAACCTCCTTGTATAGTTATTTATGATTACCATTTCAGATTTTCTTCTCACCAATCCAAACTTTGATATTGTTGGCCATATCGATCAGCTCGAGGTTGGTTTGATAATACATCACCGCCTTGCCGCCGATGTCGTCCCTGATCGTGTTGATCACGCCGACCAACATGTAGTCGGCACCGATCTCCTGACCCGGTCCTTTCATGGTTTCTTCCGAGGCGTGTTTGGCCTGGTCCTTGCGTTCATCCCGGATACCGGTCCTTTCTCCGCTTGACGCTACGAACTGGACCTCCCCTGAATTGATCAAGGCCCGCTCCAGATCCTTGACAAAAGTCTGGACATTTATATGTTCGTGGCTGCGGTTTTTAACCCGGCCGACGATAACCGTCGGAATCCGGCTGTCGTTTTTTACCCTGAATCGTTCCAGCCACGGTCGGTTCAGGCAATCCTGAATCATCTCCTCGGACACCATCCGCGAATCAGCATCATTCCAACGTCCGCTGAGATCTATGGTTGTATCCACCGCCTTACGCTCTACTGTTGTTGTGGCGCAGCTTGCCAGCAATAGAACCAGCCCCATGAGCAATGTCGTAAAGACAACTCCAAATCGTCTCATTTTTGACCTCCTCTGAATTCGTTCGGCCAGAGTGCCCGACCAAACACAGTTGAATTTGTAGGCTATAAAAATTATGGGCATCGCCAATGATTGTTCAAAAATTGCAAAAACCGTGTTCCATATTTTCATGTTAAATCTGGCCGGTATCAGCCAGGCAGGTAGTCTGACCCCAAGAGGCGATTGTTATTCATTTTTTTGATTAGGATTGGTTGTTAAAAAATTGCCTGGAGATTAATGACAAAATACGCTCGACGATTACCACATTCATCCATAAGGAATTTAGTTATCATTCAGTCTCATGTCCAGACGCGATAGAAAATCATGGAAGCCGTTGGTGGTTTTCAGGCTGAGAAATTTTCCCAGCATCCTTACACCAACATACACCATCGGAAACCTGGGATTTAAGTTAGCAAAGAGAATATCGAGAACCCGATATACAGTGTAACCCATAATATAATACAACATTCATGCCAACTTGTCAGCAGAAATAATAATCTAATAATATCAGCAATTTCAAATGTTATGGGCTGTGCATTGCAGGGCGGTTTTGCCAATAAATGTCAGTTTTTTGCCCTAAAATGTCAGATGGTGCCAATAATCAGACAGTTACCATTTTTTATTTATCCTTGACAGGAATTTTCAAGTTGATTATAGCCTTTTCCTTGAGTCAAAATTTGTCGAGCAATTTTTATGACACGTAAAACAGGCAATCGCCAAATGCTGAAAACGGCGATGGCGGATTAAGCGCCTGTTGGTACCAAGGAGGGTGGAGCCGGTCTGAACATGAGGCTGAAAAAATTATTGGAGCAGAATAAGAAGGCGATTGTTAACCAATGGTTTGAACGGGTTGTTAAAACCTATGCTCCCGACACGGCGCAATTTATAAAAAACCAAAAAGACCCCTTTTCCAATCCGATCGGAAATGCCTTGTCTCAGGGACTCCCGGTTTTGTTCGACCAACTGCTGGCTGGTCCGGAGACGGAAACCGTAACAAAATTTCTGGACCCTATCATTAGAATTCGCGCCGTACAAAATTATTCCCCTTCTCAAGCCACCGCATTTATCCTCATTTTAAAAAACATAATCAGAGAAATCCTGAAAGATGAACGCAAAGACGGCCGGATCGCCAATGAGTTGCTGCAATTTGAATTGCAGATCGATGCATTAAGCCTGGCTGCCTTTGATATATATATGGCCTGTAAAGAGAAAATTTACGATCTCAAAACCAACTTAGAAAAAAATAAAGTCCTTAAAGCGTTTGAACGGGCGGGACTGATAACTGAGACACCGGAGCGGGATCCGGGTCTGCAGTGAAACTAAACATTACCCTATGATCAGGATTCCGGGCAACAGATCAGGTTTTTCAAGCTGGCGCAAGGGTCCTTCAGACGTCTGCCCTAACAAAATCGGATATAGTTGGATGGCGGCCAGACACTGATCAAGCCATTTTGAAATCTCCCAAATGTTGTCTTGGGAGCCACGAGTGAGGTGCTGATATATGAATGCAAAGTACATTGTTTCATTCCTAGCGGTTGTTGTGCTGTTTTTGCTGTCCTATGTGGGGGTAGCGGCAGCCGGGCTTCAAGTTGTTTTTGGGATTATCATTCCCTATCTGGCCTTCCTCACGTTCGGTATCGGTTTCATATACCGCATCATGGATTGGTCCCGCGCGCCGGTGCCATTCCGCATACCCACGACGGCCGGCCAGCAAAAATCATTGCCCTGGTTCAAACAAGAAATTACAGATTGTCCCTCCAGCACCGGCGGGGTTGTCTTACGGATGATTCTTGAAATCGTGTTCTTCCGTTCGTTGTTTAGAAATACCCGCATGAAACTAAAGGAAGGATCCAAAATCTCCTACCAGCTGGAACTTTTTCTATGGCTGGGAGCTCTGGCATTTCATTGGGCCTTATTTACGGTGCTTTTCAGGCATCTGCGGTTTTTCACAAATCCGGTGCCGTTCATCGTCCAGCTGGTGGAAAATGTGGATAGTTTTTTCCGGTTCGAATTCTTAAGTGATACTGTCCAGATAGGGGTACCGGGGGTATACCTTTCCGGCCTGGTTCTTTTACTGGCAGTAACCTATCTTTTTCTCAGAAGAATTTTCATTTCGAATGTTAAATATATATCCCTTGCCGCAGACTATTTTCCCCTCTTTTTGATTTTCGGCATTGCCTTTACCGGGATCCTAATGCGCTATATTACCAAAATAGATGTCACAGCTGCCAAGGCACTCACCATGGGTCTGGTTACTTTTCGACCCACAATTCCGGATGGAATCAGTCCCATTTTTTATGTGCATGTGTTTTTTGTCAGCGTTCTGCTGGCCTACTTTCCGTTCAGTAAACTGATGCACCTGGGAGGCGTATTTCTGAGTCCCACCCGAAACTTGACCACCAACACCCGGGAAGTTCGGCATGTTAATCCGTGGAATTATCCGGTTAAGGTTCATACTTACGAAGAGTATGAGGATGAATTCAGAGATAAGATGGTAGCGGCTGGACTGCCGGTTGACAAACAACCCGTTGACAAACAGATCGTTAAAGCGGCTCCAGAAGAATCAGAGGAAAAGGAGTAAGAGATGTCTGACCTTCCAACACCTGAAGAGATATTAAAGTTAGACCATCGTCCACCCGCAGCGGACTGGATGGATACACCCGTTGAAATCAGAAAAGGGATTGCCTGTTATGCCGGCAATCCCAAAAGTCTTGAAGCGCTGGGGCTTCCCAACCCGCGAACATGGAGTTGTTTCGATGAAGACTGGCAACTTCCTGAAAACTGGCAGGAGATCATTCATGAGGGCTTCAAAGAGCGTCTGGAAAAATTCAGATCTTTCAAGGTTTTCATGGATATCTGCGTCAGATGCGGGGCCTGTGCTGATAAATGTCATTACTTTATCGGTACCGGGGATCCCAAGAATATGCCGGTGCTGAGAGCGGAGTTGTTGCGCTCGGTGTATCGCAACGATTTCTCGAGGGTCGGTAAAATTCTCGGCAGGGTCGCCGGTGCCCGGCCGATGACGATGGCAGTACTCAAAGAGTGGTGGTCTTACCTCTTTCAGTGCTCGGAATGCCGCCGGTGTTCCGTTTTTTGTCCCTATGGGATCGATACGGCCGAAATCACCATCATGGGCCGGGAGCTATTGAATTTACTGGGTCTTAACATAGACTGGATTGTAACCCCGGTGGCCAATTGCTTCCGCACAGGCAACCATCTTGGCATTCAACCCCACGCTTTCAAGGATATGCTCGATTTCTTCACGGATGAACTAGAGGAGATCACCGGTGTCAGGGTGGATCCACTGTTTAACAAAAAAGGCGCCGATATTATGTTTATTACACCCTCCGGGGATATATTCGCCGATCCGGGCACATACACCTGCATGGGTTACATGATGTTGTTCCATTTTCTGAAGCAGAAATACGGGATAAATATCACCTGGAGTACCTACGCGTCTGAGGGGGGAAATTTCGGCTTTTTTACCTCCCATGAAATGATGAAACGGCTCAACGCCAAGATGTATGCGGAAGCCAAAAGACTCGGGGTAAAATGGATCCTGGGTGGAGAGTGCGGGCACATGTGGCGGGTCATGCATCAATACATGGACACCATGAACGGTCCGCCGGATTTTATGGAGGAACCGGTTTCGCCCATTACCGGGACGAAATTTGAGAACGCCAAATCCAGCAAGATTGTGCACATTGCCGAGTTTGTTTCCGATCTTATAAAGCACAAAAAGCTTGACCTCGATCCCAGCCGTAACGATCACCTCAAGGTTACCTTTCATGATTCCTGCAATACGGCCCGGGGCATGGGAATCTTCGAGGAACCGCGTTATGTGATTAAAAACGTATGTAATCATTTTTATGATATGCCGCGCAACACCATCCGGGAATCGACCTTTTGCTGCGGCAGCGGATCGGGCCTGAATGCCGGCGAGGATATGGAACTGCGGATGGCCGGGGGCCTGCCCCGCGCCAATGCGGTCAAATACGTACACGAGAAACACGGTGTAAACATGCTTGCCTGTATCTGCGCAATCGATAGAGCCGTGCTGCCGGATCTTATGGAATACTGGGTTCCCGAAGTGGATGTCACCGGGATTCATGAAATGGTGGCGAATGCGCTCAACCTGCCCGGGCAAAACCAGAGAAATACCGACCTGAGAGGTGAACCGTTGCCGGGAACCGAGGGTGAAACGGAGGATGAAGCCGATGAAGGATAAAAAAATCATCATTACAGGACTTGTTGTCTTCTGCATTATATTAATATTTCCGTTCCTGTACAACTGGGGCAAAGCGGCGCCGCCACCGGTGCTCGAATTGACGGCCAAAGCCAAAGCTGCCGAAGCGTGCGTGCGCTCCACAGATTATATGAAAGCCGAGCACATGAAGGTGCTGGATCTCTGGCGGCATTCGGTTGTGAGGAATGCTGAGAGAATATACGTCAACAGCAAGGGCCAGGAATTTACGATGAGTCTATCCAATACCTGTTTGGATTGTCATTCAAACAAGGCTGAATTTTGCGACCGCTGTCATGACTATGCTTCTGTCAGACCTTACTGCTGGGATTGCCATATTGATAACCCGAAGGAGAAAAAGTGATGGAAAACAGCCGAAGAAATTTTTTGAAAATTGCTGGATTTTCAGCACTGGGGGTGGGGGCCGGGCCGGTTCTGGACGCATTTGCCAAAGAAGCGGCCCAGGCGACGCTGCCCGAGTATCAAATCAAAAAGAGTTCTGAAGCCCTAACGGCAAAACAGTGGGCCATGGTGGTGGATACCCGCAAATTCGAATCGTCCAAGGATCTGGAAACGCTGGTTGAAGCCTGTCACAAGATCCATAATGTTCCTAAATTTGAAAATAAGCGCCATGAGATCAAATGGATCTGGGAGGAAGAATATCACAATGCGTTTCCCATGAAGGCCGCCCGGTTTATCAGTGAAAAAGTTGAGCATACGCCCTTTGCGGTTCTTTGCAATCACTGTGAAAACCCTCCCTGTGTCCGGGCCTGCCCGACCCAGGCGACATTTAAAAGGGAAAGCGACGGCATCGTATTGATGGACTTTCATCGCTGCATCGGATGCAGATTCTGCATGGCAGCCTGTCCTTTTGGGGCCCGGAGTTTTAATTTCAGGGATCCGAAGCCGTTCATCGCTCAGATCAACAAAAAATTTCCCAGACGATCCAAGGGTGTGGTGGAAAAATGTAATTTCTGTGCCGAGCGTCTGGCTGTGGGGCAACTGCCGGCCTGCGTTGAAAAATCAAACGGTGCGCTGGTGTTCGGGGATCTGTATGATCCCCAGTCGGAAGTCCGGCAACTGATAAAGACAAATTATACCATTCGACGTAAACAGTCATTAGGGACCGAACCGGCGGTTTACTACATAGTGTGAGGTGGTTATGCTTGAATTAGCTTTTAAGGGAAGTAAGAAATACTACGGATGGATAACGGCTCTGCTAATTATCATCGGCATCGGTTTTGGATTTTATTTAAAACAGCTGGGTTTTGGCCTGGGAATAACCGGCCTGAGCCGGGATGTGTCCTGGGGGTTTTACATCGCCCAGTTTACCTTTTTGGTCGGTGTGGCCGCCGGAGGCGTTATGGTGGTTTTGCCTTATTACCTGCATGATTACAAAGCTTTTGGCAGGGTCACCATATTGGGTGAATTTCTGGCGATTGCGGCGGTTCTCATGTGTATGCTGTTTATCATCGTAGATCTCGGTCAACCGATGCGATTTATTAACATCTTCTTGTACCCGACATGGCATTCCGTTCTTTTCTGGGATGCCGTTGTACTCAACGTTTATCTTTTATTGAATATCGTTATCGGCTGGAATGTTTTGGAGGCCGAGCGAAACAATATTCATTATCAGTTCTGGTTAAAACCGTTGATTTATATATCGATTCCTTGGGCCATCAGCATCCACACCGTAACTGCATTTTTGTACGCCGGTTTGCCGGGCCGGGGCTTCTGGATGACGGCCATCCTGGCTCCCCGCTTTCTTTCCTCGGCCTTTGCTTCAGGACCGGCGCTGGTGATACTGTTATGTCTGATCATCCGCAAAACGACTAATTTTGATCCGGGCCGTGAGCAGATTCAATCCCTGGCTAAAATTGTCGCCTATGCCATCTGCCTGAATGTTTTTTTCTTTTTGTGCGAGATCTTTACGGTTTTTTACAGTCAGGTCCCGGAACACATGGACCACTTCAAATACCTTTTTACCGGCCTTCATGGCCACGGTGCATATGTGCCCTGGATGTGGGTATCCCTGGGCCTGATGGTGTTGAGTATTATTCTACTGGTCAACCCCATCACGCGCAAAAACGAAGGGGTGCTGGCGGTAGCCTGTGTGACGGTTTTTGCCGGAACCTGGATCGACAAAGGACTGGGAATGATCTCCGGCGGATTTGTCCCCAACCCCCTTCATCATATTAGCGAATATATCCCGACATTCCCCGAGATTATGATCTCCCTCGGTGTTTGGGCCACCGGTTTTTTGGTATTAACCGCGCTTTTTAAAATTGCCGTTGCGGTCAAAGAGGAAGTTGGCACCTGATCGCCTGCTTAGAATATGTCACAACTAAAAGGGGCACCCGCTAGGGGTCGCCCCTTTTTTTAGCTGCCGGGCCCGACACCAGAAACCCAGCGCCCTTTAAATCGTCGATATAATAGTGCAATCATCCCAAAAAAAATTGTTGACGCCGGTTTA
>CAMYNZ010000064.1 GCA_947259865.1 uncultured Desulfobacterales bacterium
AAAGGGATCAATTTTTTGCCCTCCCTATTGAAGGAATCCTTAATTGTTTAGAAAAGATATTTTGATAAAAGTGATGTAATGTTATACGAATCGAACCCGAACTTATCGGCACCAGCAAAATATTTTTTTCTGTTTTGTTTTTTCAAGAAATAGGAGATGAAAAGTGAATTTTCCGAATATGATTCGCGTCAGGCAAAGATTCCCAAATCCGACCCTGGAAAGCATACCGGGGGAAATAAATACTCAAATAATGAAACTGGATATTGGTAAGCCGGCAGAAAAAGGGCCAACCGTGGCCGTGGCCTGCAGCAGCCGGGGAATTGCAAATTACGGTTCCATTGTAAAAGCCGTTATTTCTTTTCTGAAACAAATAGGGTTGGAGCCATTTATTGTCCCCGCCATGGGAAGCCATGGGGCCGCGACCGCTGCCGGCCAGAAAAGGGTTTTGGAGCACCTGGGAATTAATGAAAAAGAAGTAGAAGCACCCATCCGATCTTCACTTGAGGTCGTCAAAATTGGAGAAACCGAGGATCATATTCCAGTATATTTGGATAAACTGGCTTCGGAAGCGGATCATATCGTTCTGATCAATCGGATAAAAAAACACACTGAATTTGATCATGAATTCGAAAGCGGTCTGCTGAAAATGATGGCCATCGGTCTGGGAAAACAAGCAGGTGCGGCTACCTATCACGAGGCCATGTTGACCCATGGTTATCCGGAGGTAATCCTGACCGTGGCGCGCAAGGTGATGCAAAAGGTTCATATCTTGTTTGGCGTGGGCATCGTTGAAAACGGCTACGGCCAAACCGCTTCTATTGGTATCTGTCCCGGGCATAAAATAGAAGATATGGAGAAAGAATCTTTCAAATCGGCAAAGGCATATGCCCCCAGCCTCCCTTTTGATGAGGCCGATATCATCATTATCGATGAAATGGGAAAAGATATCAGTGGTACCGGTTTTGACACAAAGGTGGTTGGCCGCATTGGTTTGCCCCTGGTGACAGAAGAGCCACTGAGCCCTAAAATCAAACGCATAGTCGTCTGTGATCTCACACAAGGTTCTGAAGGCAATGCCGTAGGTGTCGGTATTGCCGATATCATCACCCAGCGCCTGTTGGATAAAATTGACATGGCAGCCTTGAACATCAATTCCATTACGGGAGTTTGCCCCGAGATGGGCAAAATTCCTTTGACGCTAAAAAATGACCGGGAAGCGCTTGGTGTGGCAATAAAATGTGTGGGATTGATTCCAACCGAGAAGCTGAAGATCCTGCGAATAAAAAATACATCGAAGTTAAGTGAAGTCGATGTTTCGACAGCCTATGAAGAAGCACTTTCACATCGTAAAGACCTGGTAATCGACATTCCAAATAGGGCTATGGTTTTTGATAAAACGGGCAATCTTGAACCGTTTTAAACATTAGCGATGATCAGACAACCTATCAATTTAAAACAATGCAAAATGCAATGGTTGGTAACGTCCTGACACGTGATCTAACATTGAGGTAAATTTCATGAAGCAGAAAATTAATAGGTTCATCGCAAATCTGAATTTTCGCAGAGTTTTGCCGGACTATCTTTTACTCACCATCGGCTCGATTATACTGGCGGTTAACTTTGATATCTTTCTGGCGCCCTTTAATATAGCGCCGGGGGGCGTATCGGGTGCAGCCATCATTATCAAAAAATTTACAGGATGGTTGCCGGGGGTAACCATGCTGGTTTTAACCATTCCCATGCTGATTTTGGGATTTTATTACCTGGGGCGCTTTCGCTTTCTCATCCGGGCTGTCTATGTGACACTGATATACACCCTGGGCGTCGATATACTGGCACTTTATCTTCCCCCGGGGCTCACCACCGACTTGCTGCTGAATGCCTTATATGGTGGTATTGTTGGCGGCATTGGCATCGGATGCATTTATCGGGGCGGTACCTCACCGGCGGGCACGTCGGTCATCAGCCGGGTGCTAAATTTGAAAACCGGTATTCCCAACAGCCAGGTGTTCATGCTCATTGACGGAGGGGTCATTCTTGGGGCAGGGCTTGTTTTCGGCTGGGAGATGGCCCTGTATGCATTTGTCACCCTGTTTGTGTGGGGTTTGGTTGCCGATTACGTGCTGGAAGGCCCCAGCACGGTGCGAACAGTTTTCATTGTGACCGATGCCTCCGAGAAGGTTTCACAGGCGCTGTTGAATCGCATGGGTGTCGGGTTGACGGCCTGGGCCGGAAAAGGCATGTTTTCAAAGAAAAAACATATGACCCTGTTTTGTGCGGTGAACCGGCCGGATGTAAGGACCTTGACGGCAATCGTCAATGAAGCCGATCCCAAAGCGTTCGTGGTGGTCATGCAGGGACATCAGGTCAGGGGAGGCAGGCTGCGCCAGACAGCCCAGGGCATTAACCGGAAATTCCAGCAGGATCCGGATGCCAAAAATGTTCTTGATGGCAGCAATAATATATAACGGTTTTTCTTGAAATTTGAATCCGGGAGTACTATGTTTTGCCGATGTGTGCGTTATATCTCCCTGAAGCTGGGTACAAAATAAGATATAAAATGCGAAAAATAGAATTTACGAAGCGTTAAATTACTTTTTCTATAATCCATGGGAGGCTGATATGAAGTTTATGATATGTTATGACGGGTCAGAAGCAGCTAAATCTGCTTTGAAACTGGCCCAAGCGAATGCCAAAGGTTTGGATGTAACATTGGAAGTGGTTAGCACCATTACCAGGGAAATTCCATTAAAACATTCCCAAATCCAGAAGAAGGAAGATAACCTGAAAAAAGAAGTTACGGATATTTTAGGTGGGGATGATGTCGCCTACGATACAGCAGTTTTAGTGACCTCACTGACTCCCGGCGAACAGCTGGTTCAATTTGCCCAAGATGAGAAGGTGTCGCAAATTTATATCGGTATCATAAAAAAATCCAAGGTTGATAAATTAATATTCGGCTCCACCGCTCAGTATGTAATCTTGCACGCACCCTGCCCGGTAGTAACGGTACAAAAATAAAACCCTATTTGATCATAAACAAAATGGGAAACATATTTTAAGAGTTTGATTATTTGTGCTTTTTGTTGGTTATCAGGCGTTGCTTATCAGGACTCAAACCACCAGCGCTCTGCAGCCCTGTGACCATCCATCTCCCAGTTGCCTGCCGGATTTTCGAATTTAAGTTTCTGGTTTGCAATATCAATATTATTGGCAAAAGCCGGAATGATCACACCGCCCTCATCGTGCACTATTCTTTGCATTTCTGCGTACATCTCACGGCGCTTGGCTTCGTTAAGCTCCGCGCGAGCCTCTTTTAACAGTATGTTAAATCGTTTATGTTTCCAAAATGTATCGTTCCAGGCCGAAGCATCTGCATAAGCAGTGGAAAACATCCAATCCGCAGTGGCCCGGCCACTCCAGTAGCACATGACCCATGGTTTTTTCATCCAGACTTTACTCCAATAACCGTCATCAGGGACTATTATTACCTGTATGTTGATACCGGCCTTGGCGGCGTGTGCTTTGAAAAGCATGGCAGCATCTGCGGCTTTCGCTCCCGGCCAGGCGGCATCAGCGGCATGAAGGCTGAAAGTGTAATCCGACATGCCGGACTTTTTCATAAGGAACCGAGCCCTGTCAGGATCATATTTTCTCTGAGGTAATTTGGATGCATGATATTTTTGGGCCGGCGCAATGGGATGATCATTACCGACGCTGCCGTAACCGCGTAAGATCTTTTTTAGCAACTGCTCACGATTGATGGCGTATTTCAGGGCCAGCCTGACGTCGTTGTTATTAAACGGTTCCCTATCGGTGAGCATCGGGATCGAATAGTGTTTTGTCCCGGTGATGTTTATGATCTGAATATCACGTGCTCTGGGCAGCAAATGATTGAGTCTCAGCTCAAACCGGTTCATGGCATCGATCTGCCCTCTATGCAAGGCCACTATCCTATCAGTGACGTTGGCAATACCATTAGTCTCAACCTCGTTGAAGTGAGCGCGTCCTTCTTTCCAATAGTTGGGGTTCCTTTTGGCCAATGCATTGTAGCCAGGCGCATAAGTAATTAATTTATAGCCACCGGTGCCGATGCCTTCTTCCCAATCGGCCCCCTTGGTACCGGCAGGAACGATGGGTAGGTGGGGGTCACTCATGATGTAGGGGAAGTCTGCATTGTTTTCTTTCAGCGTAAACACCACCGTGTGTTTGCCGTCGGGCTTGATATCTTTGATGGGCGCAACAAGGCTTTTGGCCGGCGATTTGGAGTCCTTTGCACGGTGATGATTGATGGAATACACCACATCATCGGCCTCCAGGGATTTTGCGTTGTGAAATTCCACACCCCTGCGCAGCTTGAAACGCCAATCGCTGGCGTCGGCGGTGGGTTCCCAGCTTGCGGCCAGTTCGGGAACCAGATCGCCCTCGTAGTCAACTTCTACCAGGCAGTTCCTGATTTGCCAGTTGATATTATATGCCATGGCGTCTGTCATCGTCGCAGGATCCAGCGAATCAGTGGTCGAGCCGCCGGCCATGCCAAGTCTGAGCCGTCCCCCCTTTACGGGTTTGGCCGCACTTGCCGTTGTCGTCAATAGTGTCGGAGACAATGCAGCCGCAATGCCTATAGCCGATAGGCGGGCCAAGAAGTCACGCCGAGTAATTTTCCCCTGTGCCAGTAAACTCTCGAGTTCTTTCAGTTCCGACATGATTACCTCTCCCTTTCGCTGTTCGTGTCTCAAAGCTCTTTGGCTTCCTGGATCTCCTTGAGCCCAATCCCTTTTTCTTTTCGCATCGCCAGAACATTATCGAGCCAATCCGGATCCATCTCCGGTACGGATGAGAGCAATAATTCCGTGTATTCATGGTGCGGCGGCGAAAGGACGTTCTTTTTAACCCCCTGTGCAACTATTTTACCCTGTAACATGACGACAATTTCATCGGATATGGCTTTAACCGTTGCCAGATCATGGGTAATAAAAAGATAGGAAACATGGAGTTCGTTTTGCAAGTCCTGGAGCAGTTTCAATATGCCTTCGGCAACCAATTGATCCAGGGCCGACGTCACTTCATCACAGATAATCAGGTCCGGTTTGGCCGCCAGGGCGCGGGCAATGCAAACCCTCTGCTTTTCGCCCCCTGACAGTTCTCCCGGAAGACGATCTTTATACTTCCTTGGCTTTAATTCAATCATTTCCAGAAGTTCTCTAACCCGCTGATCTCTTTCTTTACCGTGCATATGAAAGTAAAAACTGAGCGGACGTCCGATGACATCGCTTACCTTCTGCCTGGGATTCAGGGCCGTATCCGGCATTTGATAAATCATTTGCATAATTCTAAGCGTTTTACGGTCGCGGGATTTTAAAGCCGGCGGCAGTTGCTTGCCGTCATAGATGACCTTGCCTTCAAGCGGCGGCAGCAGACCGGTTATCACCCGTGCCAGCGTGCTTTTACCGCTGCCGGATTCACCGACCAGCGCAACCGTTCGGGCGCGTCTGACCTTGACATTGATGTCATCAAGCACCTTTTCATCTGCCTTGCCTGTGTAACTGGCCGACACGTTTTCAACCTCCAAAACAACATCATGCTCCGTGGCCGACAGATCCCTATCCTCCCTGAGGGTGCGGACCGACAGCAGTGCCCGGGTATATTCCTCTTTTGGATGGGCCATCAGTTCCCTGGCATTATTTTCTTCGACCAGATCGCCGTATCTGAGCACCATGATACGGTCGGCCAACTGGGCCACAACGGCCAGATCGTGGGTTATGTAAATGGCGGCTGTATTGAATTCCCTGGTTATTTTTTTGATGGCTGCCAGAACCTCTATTTGAGTGGTAACGTCCAGGGCCGTGGTGGGCTCGTCAAAGATAATAATATCCGGTGTGCAGGCCATGGCCATGGCCACCATGGCGCGCTGCAGCTGTCCTCCTGAAACCTGATGGGGATAGCGGTAACCAATGCCTTTAGGATCCGGCAGCAGAAGACGCCGGTAAATGTCGACGGCCTTTTCTTCCGCCTGGCTGAAATTCATCAGACCATGCTGAATCGGAGCTTCGGCATACTGTTTTATAAGCCGATGGGCCGGGTTAAATGAGGCCGCTGCACTTTGGGCCACATAGGCAATACGTACCCCTCTTATTTTTCTTAAAAACTCTTCCGATTGACCGAACAGTTCCATGCCGTCAAAGACAATCGAACCGGAGGAGATTCGGCAGCCCCCGCGGGTGTAGGCCATGGAGGCCAGCCCCAAGGTTGATTTCCCTGCACCGGATTCTCCTATCAAACCGAGAACCTCGCCCTTGTCCAGGGTCATGTCAAGGCTGTTGATGATCGGCATCCATCGCTCTTCCTCGGAACTGAAGCCTTCTATCACTATTTTTTTCATATTCAGTAGTCGGTTCATTGGTTAACCTGCCCCTAGTTCAAATTGAATATTTAATTTTGATTATTGAATATTTGCGGAATTCTATCGTTTTTAAATTTACTTCTTAATTTTTTTTTATAACAGATAGGTTTGTCACTTCTTGAAAGTTTCATCCAAAATTTTTAAAATTAAGACTCTTCATTAAGTTATATAGAAAGAATACCTTCAATATTCGATATTCAATCTGCAATCTTCAATCCTTTAGTCCGCTGGCAATCTTCAGAAACCAGTCTACAATTAAGTTGACACCTACCGTCAGGAACGCGATGGCTCCGGCCGGCCACAGCGGGGTAAATATGCCGAAGGTAATCGCCCCTGCATTTTCCCGTACCATGCCCCCCCAGTCCGCCGTTGGGGGTTGAATACCCAAACCCAGGAAACTTAGCGAGGCGATGAATAAAAATACAAAACAAAAACGCAGGCCAAATTCCGCGACCAGTGGCGGCATGGCATTGGGCAGTATTTCTTTGCGCATAATCCACCCGATTCCTTCACCCCGAAGCCTGGCCGCTTCAACAAACTCCATGACGGTAACATCCATGGCTACGGCCCGCGACAGGCGAAAAACCCGCGTGGAATCAAGCACCGCGATCACCAATATTAAAGCGAATATGGACGTCCCGACCACTGACAGCACGACCAGGGCAAAGATAAGCATCGGAATGGCCATCAAAATGTCGACCAGGCGGCTTAGACCCAGATCCGTCCAGCCACCGAGGGTTGCCGCAAAAAATCCGAGAAGAGCACCCAAAAAGAAAGAAAGCAGCGTGGTGATAAACGCTATTGCTATTGTATTGCGGGCGCCGTAGATCAGACGCGTAAACATGTCTCTGCCGATATGGTCGGTTCCAAGATAATTGTCGCTGCTAGAAGGAAGCCAAACATCGCCAACAATTTCTGTTTCCCCAAAAGGGGTGATAACTGGAGCAAATATGGCGGCAAAGATATTAATCACTACCATTGCCAGGCCGATGCGAGCGGATAGCGGTGATTGTCTGAGTAATTTGAAGAAAGCCATCTAAATTGTTCTCCTTATTTTGATCTTGGATGCAGCAACCTGGGATTGCTGAGAATTGACAGGATATCAGCTAAAAGATTGAGCGAGACATAAACGGCGGCAAAAATAAGACCGCTGGCCTGAACAACAGGAATATCGCGTTTGGACACCGAGTCAACCAGAAGCTGTCCCAAACCCGGGTAGACAAATACCACTTCAACCAGCACAACCCCCACTACCAGATAAGCCAGGTTAATCGCCACCACATTAATAACCGGCGACAGGGCATTCGGAAATGCATGCATCACAATGACCCGCATGCGCTTTAAACCTTTTAACGTGGCCATCTCGATAAACGAGCTGGCCAGGACATTGATGATCGCTGCCCGCGTCTGGCGCATCATATGAGCGGTTACGATAAACGTAAGCGTCAGGCTGGGAAGAATAATTGCATGAATTTTGGCCCAAAACGACATTTGATCGTTTATGTTGGAAATACTGGGAAAGACAATTAACTGAACCGAGAGCAAGGCGATCAGAATATAGGCGATAAAGAATTCCGGGAAGGAAATCGCGCTGAGTGTGGTGGTGGAAATGGCGTTGTCAAACCAGCTGCCGCGGTAAAGCGCCGCTAGAAGGCCGAGCAGAATTGCGAGCGGCACCGATATCACCGCTGCCGTGGCCGCCAAAAATATCGTGTTGGCAAAGCGCCAGCCGATCAAATCGGCAATCGGGCGCTTGTTGGACAGTGAGGTGCCCAGATCACCCCTCATAAAATCACCCAGCCAGGCAAAATAGCGCACATGGGGCGGCAGATCCAGTTTTAGCTCCTTGCGAAACGCGGCCACGGTTTCCGGTGTTGCCTCCTGTCCCAGGATGGCTGTTGCCAGGTCCCCCGGCAGTGCCTCCACGCCCACGAAAATGATGACAGAAACGACTATAATGGTCAGCACCCCCAGTGCCAGGCGTTTGACTACCATGGTGAGTATATCTTTCATTTTTTTCCAGCCTATGGTTTTTGTAGAACAAGTAGTGGTTTGTCATGTCACCTGCTTTCCTAAAGGAAAAAGCAGGTGACATGGCTTAATTGAGAAACGTTCGAGAACTGTCCTTTCTGAGAGGTTCCGAATTAGGCGAACCACCAGCGCTCCGGGAGTCTAAAGCCGTCAAACTCCCAGTTGGCTGCCGGGTTTTCAAACGCCACTTTTTTGCTTGCCGCCGAGAGCTGCAAGGCAAACGCCGGAATGGGCGTAGCGCCTTCATCGCGTACAATTTTCTGGCATTCCACGTACATCTCTCGCCGTTTTTTCTCCTTAAGTTCTGCGCGAGCTTCTTTCAATAATTGGTTGAACCGTTTGTGTTTCCATAAGGTGTCGTTCCAGTTGGCATCCTCGGAATAGGCCAGGGAGAACATCCAATCTGCGGTGGGCCGTCCGCTCCAGTAACACTGGACCCATTCTTTCTTTATCCACACATTCTCCCAGTAACCGTCATCCGGCTCCCGCACGACTTTGATTGTGATACCGGCCTTTTTGGCTGATTCCTGGATTAAAACCGAGGCATCCACGGCTCCCGGAAAGGCGGCGTCAGCTGCATGGAGCTTGAAGGTGTGTCCCAGCATACCGGCTTTCTTCAGATGGAACTTGGCCTTATCGGGGTCATACTCTCTCTGGGGCAGATCTTTGGCAAAGTACTTGTTGATCCGGGGGATGGGGTGATCGTTGCCCAGATAGCCGTATCCACGCAGAACCTTATCGATCAAAAGCTGCCGGTCGATGGCGTATTTGAGTCCCAGCCTGACATCATTGTTGTCATAGGGTTTCATGGTGGTCAGCATGGGGATGGTGTAATGCCTGGCCCCCTCTAACTTCAAAACCTGAATATTGCGGGCTCTTTCCATCAAATGGAGAGTCTTCGGTTCACAGCGGTTCATCACGTGGATCTGGCCGGTTTTTAAGGCATTGGTTCTGGCATTGGTATCCGCAATACCCAGGATTTCCACCTCGTCGAAATAAGGGCGGTTTTTCCTGAAGTAATTGGGGTTGCGGGTACCAAAAAACCGGACGCCGGGCTCCCAGGCCTTCATAATGAAAGGTCCCGTACCCACACCTTTTTCAAATTCTTTGCCGGTGACCCCCTTGGGCACAATCGGTATGTGATAGTCACTGGCAATATAGGGAAAATCAGCGTTGCCTTCTTTCAGGGTAAAGATCACTGTGTATTTGCCGTCGGCCTTGATGTCGGTAATCGGTTCGGCCACGCCTTTGGCCGCCGATTTGGTGTCCGCTCCCCGATGCAGATTGAATGAATAGATAACATCCTCGGCATCCATGGTTTTACCGTTGTGAAATTCCACGCCTTTGCGGAGTTTGAAGGTCCATGTAGCCGCATCTTTTGTGGCTTTCCAGCTTTTGGCCAGCTCGGGAACGGCATTGCCTTTGTAATCGACTTCGACCAGCATGTTTCGGATGCATTGATTGACGGTTTGGGGCATGGAGTGAGACAGGGTTCCGGGATCCATGGAATCGGTGGTCGAGCCACCGGCGGAGCCCAGAATCACCCGGCCGCCTTTTTTGGGTTTGGCAGCCTCGACATTAGATGCCAGTAGCGCCGGGGAGACCGCTGCGGCCAGGCCGAGTGCGGATACGCGAGCGATAAACTCGCGGCGGGTAATTTTTCCATCAGTTAATAGTTGTTCCAGGTTTTGTAGCTTCGACATTGTTACCTCCTTCTTTCAAAGACCGATGTAAGTATTTGAAACTCCCTATAGGTTAATAATTTGCAGTCTGGTCGATATAATTTGCTGTCCAGAATATTCTGCGATTCTTTATAGTAAACGCAATTCTGGATTGTTTGAAGTTAGAGGTTTGTCGTAAAGTATTTATCCCTCCTTTCCAGCATCTTTTCTTTTATAGGTTTACGATGTGTTGAATCAGTAACCCTCAGCCGATAAATAAACAATGATTGTTCTGGCCCTGGGCCTCTTGGAAGATATTGTGTGAAGTATAAATGAATTAACCCAATTTTGCTTATTACATATGCCATTAAACGAATGCAAGAAAAAAATGATTTTAGGTTAATTTATGGTTTTGGTTCATTTTATTAGATGTAATATAATGAACTCCGTATTTGGTAAGCATTCTCTAGCGCATAGCCTTGAAAGAAAGCGGAGTTGATGGATATGTGGAATCAAAAACAGATATTAGAATTGGGATTTGAGATGCTATGTGATCAGTCCCGGTATCATCCAATCAACAGGTTATTTGTTTCTCCTGAAATTCTTTAATTTTTTTAACAAACACCGGAACAAACTCCCGGCAGTCGTCAACGATGCCGAAATCAACCTGTTCGAAGACCGGTGATTTTGAATCATTATTGATGGCCACCATTACCTGGGCACCGGCAATGCCGACCATATGCTGCTGTTCACCGGACAGTCCCACCCCGATGTAAAGCTCCGGGCTCACCATTTTGCCGCTTTGCCCGATCATTGTTTCCAGTTCGGACCAGCCTTCATCAACTGCCGGTCGGGTACAGCCCAGGGCGGCGTTTAATGCCTGGGCCAGAGCGGAAATTTTGTGCCAGCCCTCCGGATCACCGGCACCGGCGCCGCCCGCAACCACGATGGGTGCTGTTTCCAGCGGCACACCCTCGGGTTCTTCACGAACAATTTCCAGGGTTTGAATCCGATCGGAAATACTGTCGGGAACATCGAGGGCTATAATTTCTCCTTTGCGGTTTTCATTCGGTGGGGGTTTAGGGAAAACCCCGCTTGCAATGGTAGCCATCTGGGGACGCTTTTCCGGGCAGATAATAGACAGCAGTCCGCCGTAGGCCGGGATTTTCTGTTCCAGAATTTTATCCTCGTTGAGCACCAGATCAATGCAGTGGGCTGTCAATCCGGTTTTCAACCTGCCGGCCACCAGTGGCGCCAGTTCTCTTCCCATAGAGGTTGATCCCAGCAGCATGATTTCGGGTCGGTGTTTTTTGGCAAGCGTGACGATGATTTCGGTATAAATTTCGGGTTGATAAAACGCCAGTTTAGGAGCGTTACCCAGATACACGCGATCGGCACCGGCGGCCAACAATTGATGGACGTGTTGATCCATAGTATCGCCGAGTAGAACCGCTTCGACCTCGGTTTTCAATTCATCAGCCAGCTTTCGTGCCTGACCGATCAGCTGGAGGGATACCGTTAGGATCCGACAGTCGATTTGTTCAGCAATCACCCACACAGAGTTATTTTTACTCATCCTTTATATCCTTTAACTAAGAAGAGATATGTACTAATTTTGCGGCCTTAACTGAGGCATTAAAATCCGAAATCCGAATATCGAAATCCGAAACAATTCTTTAATTTTCAAAATACTAATGATTAAAACTCGAAAGACAAGCAAAATTACCTAAGATAAGGTTCCATGTTTTGAACATTTGGAAATTCGCGGTTCGAATTTGTTTCGAATTTCGAATTTCGTTTTTCGGATTTAGGTTGAAATAGTAAACTTGGAGCAAAAATGGTGGTGATTGATTTTCAGAAATGCATCTTAACAACCACCCGTGATTGTCACAGTACTCCTGCGTCCGCCAGTTTCTGGACCAACAATTCAGCCTTTTCCTCCCGGGTGCCGCTGATGAATTCCACCTGGCGTTTGCTTTCGGTGGTTGTAAGATCTGAAACTATCGTCGGCGAGCCCTTAACACCCACAGATTCCGCTGGCACCCCCAGATCCTCGAGCGTCCAATGGGTGATCTCTTTTTTTCTGGCCTTGATAATGCCTGAAAAACTGAGAGTGGGGGGTTCATTCAACTCCCGGGTTACTGTAAATACTGCCGGCAGTTTCACCTGCATCAGGCGGTAACCGTTTTCCAGACTGGCTTTAACTTTCCACCGTTCTCCGTCGCATTCGACAATCTCATGGACCATGGTAACCACGGGTATCCGTAAAAACGTTGCGATTTCAGGCCCGACCCATTCGGTGCTGCCGTCGCTGCTGGCCATTCCGCAAAAAATCACATCATAGGGGCCGATTTTTTCTATACCACTGGCCAGCGTGCACGCAGTGGCGTAGGTGTCGGCACCACCGAAAGCCGGATCGGAGAGCAGGAATCCCTGGTCGGCCCCCAAGGCCAAACATTCCTTGACAATATTACCTGCTTCGGGGGGACCCATGCTGATGACCGAAACTTGGGCATCAAATTTTTTTTTAAGCTGAAGTGCGGCTTCCACGGCATTTTTATCCAGGGGATTCAAGACCATTGGAACGTCGCACCTTAACAGAGTTTTGGTGACCGGATCAATTTTTATATTACAAGCCTCTTTGGGATCCGGAACCGCCTTGGCACAAACGACAATTTTCAGCATTTTCTTTTTCCTCAGTTAATATTCAGATTAAGAAAATGATCTACGGATAGTGGAGTACTGTTTTATGCATAGACGAGAACCTATCTCAAAAATAGTAGATCACGCTCAAGAGCAAGGCACCGGCCGATGAAAAAGCGGAGCATACACGGGCGTATGTGAGCATTTTGAGGAGGTCGGTAACGTAGCTCTTGAGCGTTAGATGCATTTTTAAGATGGGTTCTATGCCAGTACCCATCTG
>CAMYNZ010000065.1 GCA_947259865.1 uncultured Desulfobacterales bacterium
TATGAGGTTTCAGGTGTCAGGTTTCACGGTGTCAGTATTGAACTGCAGATAAAAATAATTGATGGATGGTAATATACAAGCTCCAAGTGAATAACTGCAGGGGGAAGGATAGCGGACCTGGTTCTATCAAATATCAACTAGGCTTTTTTTCTCGCTGGGGATCAAATAGCGCCATTTGCCCGGCGGCAGGTTACCCAGCTCGATGCCGGCAAAGCGTTTACGCTGGAGCCGAATCACCTCGTTGCCAACCTTGCGAACCATCCGACGGATTTGCCTGTTTTTGCCCTCCTGCAGGGTTATCCGAAATCGTCTGGCAGACTGCCTTTTAATTCTCGCCGGTCGGGTTTTGGTCCCCATCATGGGAACACCATGGGCCAGTTTTCTCAGGGCGCCATCGCCGAGGGGTTTTTCAACCGTAACCTCATATTCCTTTTCATGGTCAAAAGAAGGATGGGAAAGGCGATGATGGAGCTTCCCGTCATTGGTTAAAATTAGCAGCCCGGTGCTATCTTTATCGAGTCTGCCGACCGGATAGATCCGTTGACGAATATCAATAAGATCCAGCACGATGTTGTCTGCATACCGATCGCGCGTGCAGCTTGCAATATATCCCCTGGGTTTATTTAGGGCCATGTATATCAGATCCTGGCTGAGCGTTACCGGCTGGCCGTTTAACTCTATCCGGTCGATTTGAGGATCAATCTTTGTCCCCAGCTCTGTTACGATTTTACCGTTCACGAGGACACGTCCATCTCTGATATAGGCCTCGCCCTTTCGGCGGGAACAGGCCCCGGCGCCGGACAAAAATTTCTGCAATCGCATCAAAGCCATATCTCGGGTTGCGCGTTTCGGGTTAGGGGTTTCCATTACCAATACAATAATTTACGATAGATACTGCGGAAGTTAAATTGGGCAAGAAAATTCAGCCAAACAGTTGGATCAATTATGTTCTGTAATCTGCATTTATTTTGACATAATCAACCGAAAAGTCACAGGTATATATGAATGACCAGCCATTTCCCATGTGCAGATCGATCGTTATCGCAAATTCAGGCTTTTTGAGGACTTCGGTTGCCCGGGCTTCGGCAGATTTACCGCATCCCGCCCCTTTGCTAACCATCTGGACAGCATCAAAAAATATATCTATCTTATCCGGTTCAATTGCAACCCCTGCCCTGCCTGCGGCGGCAAGAATTCTGCCCCAGTTGGCATCTTCACCAAACAGGGCCGTTTTAACCAGATTGGAGTGAGCCACCGTATCAGCGATCCGGCGGGCACTTTTATCCGTCTCGGCACCCTTGACAATAATTTCAACCAGTTTGGTGGCACCTTCGCCGTCTTTTACCAATAATTTTGACAGGTTGAACAAGACCTCATCCAGCACGCGCTGAAAGATTTTTGTGTGTGCCGCGCTTTTCAAAATGACATTGGACTTGCCGTTTGCCAACAAGAGAACCGTGTCATTTGTACTCGTATCGCCATCTATAGTTATCCGGTTCAGAGATACATCGCATGCGGCCTGAAGCATCTCCTTTAGCAGCCCTGAAGAAGCCGATATATCGCTCACAATAAAACAGAGCATGGTGGCTAGATCCGGACGGATCATGCCCGAACCTTTGGCAACACCGCTTACCGTAAAAACCTTACTGTCGATTTGCCCTTGCCCGGATACTACCTTCGGCTGGGTGTCGGTTGTCATGATAGCTTCGGCCAGATTGTAAATACCCTGCCTGTCGGCTGTTTTAATAAGGTCCGGCAGCGCGTTTTCAATTTTTTCGACAGGCAGCGGCTCACCGATCACACCGGTAGAAGACACCAGCACCAGGTCATCGGATATCTCAAGCTGGGTCGCAGCTGCCCTGGCCATGGCAAGGGCATCTCGGATGCCGTTAGCGCCCGTGCAGCAATTGGCATTACCGCTATTGACGATTAGCGCCTGACAGATGCCGGATTGGATTCTATCACGATCGACTTTTACCGGTGCTGCCTGAACCCTGTTGCGGGTAAACAGACCGGCAACATTTGCAGGGATCTCCGAATAAATAAGACCAAGGTCTTTGCCACCCCTTTTTTTAATACCGGATTCAATGCCGGAAAACACAAAGCCCGGACACACTATTTTTTCCATAACAGTTTCCCAAATAATTGAGGTTGTGCGTATAATTTATTTTTTTGCAAAACAGCTAAAATATGTCAATCAGTATTCAACAGGCAAACCCTATTTCGGTTATAACCTGTTCTTTTGCCATGCCTGCTAATGCTTTCAAATCCCGCTGTCAGAGGGATCTGATAATTCATTCCGCTAATATCGCAGGAAGTGAGAAACTACCCCGTGACCTTTGAGACAGTTATGAATCGGATTATCGAAAAATGCGAGGTTCACCACCGAAAAACCGACCGGCCGGCCGGTGGTTACCCGAGGCCTGCATTTGACAGAAGGTTTAGATTGCCTTAAAATATTGTTTTTTCAAATAAAAGGTTTTGAAGACGAATGCAAAAAAATATCGCCTATTGTCCTGCCTGCGAAAAACAACTGTCAATTAAACGCGCCTGACGGCAGGTATCCTTGTACTGCAGGTCCTGCAAAAACGAGTATCCGCCTCGCAAATTTGCCGATATAATGGACGATGGTTTTGAGGAAAAAATGGCAAACATTCGTTGCGACAGGATATAAATTAAAATGGTATTAAACAGTATTTTCCCCGTGTTTGCCCTGATTGTTCTCGGCTACCTCCTTAAAAAGTTCGATCTGACCAATGCTGAATATCTTAAAACTTCTGACAAGCTGGTATACTTTATATTTTTTCCGGCACTGCTTTTCTGGAAAATCGGCGGTTCCGCTTCGATTGCCATTGACTGGCTATTTTGCGGCGCAGCCACAGCTGCCATAATAGTGATTTATCTGTTAAGCGGCATTGCTCTCAAGGTTTTTAAAGTTGCCGACTTTCAGGCAGGGTCATTCTCCCAGAGCTGTTATCGGTTTAACACCTATATCGGCATGGCCATAATTATGAATGCCCTGGGGGATGAAGGTGTCAAACATTTCGGAATCATGATCGGATTTGCAATCCCCCTTATCAATTTTATGGCGGTTTCAACGCTGATCTGGTTTTCCGGCAAAGATTTTAAAGTAACCCAAAGAATCCGAATTACCGTCAAGGCCATTGTGTCTAACCCTTTGATCCTGGCCTGCATTGCCGGTATACTGTATGCCAGATCCGTAAATTATTTCCCGGTTTTTATCGATAATACCTTGAGTCTCACCACGTTCATCACCCTGCCCCTGGCGTTGCTTTCCATCGGCGGCTCGCTTACATTGAAAAATTTCAAAGAACATTTTAAACTCTCGCTGATTGCTTCGGTCTTTAAGTTGGTGCTGTTACCCATAACCGGATATGCATTTATGAAACAATTGAATGTCCCCATCGTACCGTTTAAAGTCGGGATGATCTTTTTTGCCCTGCCGACATCAACGGCTATTTATGTTCTATCATCTCAATTGAACAGCGACACCCGTCTGGCTTCGGCATCCATCGTGCTTTCGACCATCTTTTCCTTTTTTTCGCTTTCAATTATATTACTGGGCTTTTTTTAACATTTTTAAAAAATGATAAAAAATTATAAATTAACCATCGAATATGATGGCACTTTCTACCACGGCTGGCAGCGGCAAAAATCCGATCCCACTTTTCAAGCAGAAATCGAAAAAGCGATCTCCACCATGACGGGGCATGCCGTCACGGTCACAGGATCCGGTCGGACGGATGCCGGTGTACATGCCCTGGGACAGGTGGCCAATTTTAAATGTGACACCCGACTGGGGTTGCCGGAAATATTAAACGGTCTCAATGCTCTTTTGCCGGACTGCATGGTTATCCGAAGCTGTGAAAAAGTCGATGAAAATTTTCACGCCCGTTACGATGTCAAAAGTAAAACATACCAGTACCGGATATTAAACCGAAATCTACCCATCGCCATCCAGCGACAGTATGCCTGGCATATCCGCCGCCGCCTTGATGCCGGGGCCATGCGCCAGGCCTCCAGCCACCTGGTGGGTCGGCACGATTTCAAAGCGTTTGAAGGGACGGGCAGTCCCAGATCCCATTCCAAAAGGCAGGTGTTTAAAGCCGAAATCACCCGGCAAAAAGAAGACTATCTCCTTTTTGAAATAGAAGCCGACGGATTCCTGAGATTCATGGTCCGCAACATTGTGGGTACCCTGGTTGAGGTAGGCAGAGGCAAAATCAGCCCTGAGGATTTCAAAGAGATACTGTTAGCGCAGGATCGCTCCAGAGCCGGTGCTACTGCACCGGCACGGGGGCTGTTTCTGGTAGAAGTCAAATATTGACGGGGTGCCACCCAAACCCCTTTTAACTTTGTCTAAAACACTTATATCATCTCCCGATCAGTTGTAGCGAATTAAGGCAAGTCAAATGAATAATCTTCAAGTCAGCAGGTGTGGTCCCAGAGGGATTCGGACAACAACCCGGGAACAGTTTACTTCAGGTCATTTATGCCCTGTAAAATAGTATCGAACAGTTCGGGGATGTCGTCTTCTTCGATACACGAAAAGGCAATTCTCAAATTTTTCTGCCCTAACGAGATAAGCCCGATGCCGTACTTATCGAGTAGATGGACCCGCAGCGTCTCGGCATCAGCGGACTTTAATCGAATACACATGAAATAGCCTGAATTGAATGGATAGCTATCCCAGGCATCATCATATTTAGAATGTGCCAGAACTTCTTTTACGCGCCCGGCTCTTCGCTTGAGTATCTCGAATTTTTCCCGGGTTTCGTCCTGGAAGTTTTCATCCTGCATTGATTTCAATACAAGCGTTTGACTTAAATGCGAAGCATTGGAAATGCTGCCCCTCACGCAGCCGGCGGTTTTCTTCTCGAGGGCGTCATACACCGGCAGGGGATCCCCGTCAACCCGGCAGCCATACGTTACAAAGCCGACCCGCAAGCCCCACACAAAATTTTCTTTGGTACACCCGTCGAGCTTAACGGCCAGCAGCCGTGGATGTTGATCCGTGAGCTGTGCAAACAGAGATTCATTTAACGTGCCTTCTTCATAAAAAAGCCCAAAGTAAGCGTCGTCGGTGGCAGCAATGATATTTGCGCCCGTTGCAGCTGCATCGGTAAGGATATTTACAATGGCCTCCGCTTCCCCATGAGTGGCGGTATATCCGGAAGGATTATGGGGGAAATTCAATATGACAATAATTTTTTTATGTTTAGCCGCTTCCGCCTTAACCTTGTCCTCAAAGGCCCGCAGGTTAAAGCCGCCGGTTTTATTAAAGGTCGAAAACTGGCTGAGGGTGGCGCCTTTGCGTACGCAAAATATCATGTTATAGTTACCCCACATCATATCAGGCAGGAGAATGACATCTCCGGGATCGACCCAGAGGTCTGCGAAAACACTTACCGCGTGCGTAATACCGCTGGTGACGACGGGCAGGCTGATTGTTTTGCCGGCCAGAGACGGGTTTTTATTAAAAATTTGCTGCTGCCAGTGTTTTCGCAATGCCGGAATTCCAAAAGAGGGTGCGTAGGTTAGCGATTCTTTGGGGCGAAGGTTGTTGAGTGTCGTCATAACAGAATCTAAATGCATTATTCCGCCCTGTTCTTTGGCAATACCGATGGTTGCATTTATTCTATACGCTTTTTCCCTGGCTTCTGCGCCCTGGCTCAAGATTCCTTTTGGGAAAAAAAGATGTTGACCGATATGAGACATCATTTCCATCAGGTGGGGATTACCTTTTTCAATGACTCGGGTATGCTGCTGGGCAATGGGATTCATGGTTATTTTTCCTTTTTCGATTCAGTTTAGGAAAAGAATATAGTAAGCAAATTTCTACCGGTTTGATGGGAAAATTGTCAAGGGAAAAGCAACTGGAATATTGCCGGGACTAAAATATTCGGGGATGTTGTTGGTACAAAAAAACCCCGCTCAATTATCGAGCGGGGTTTACCTGAAGATCGAAGGCCGCATTATCTATTCCTTCTTTTGGATGCCTTGAGCGGATTGATCTTTGCCCTTACAGTACTGGAAGCTGAAGCAACATGAGAGGCCAAGTTGCAATTGCCAGCCTTCCATTTCAAAGAAGGATCAGGGTATGCCGTGCAGTACCAGGCGGTTGAAAACTCCACGCTGCGCTCACAACCACTGCACTGCTCTACGATCTCATGGCAAATCCCGCCATTGTAGGAACATCCCTTGGTCGTCATAAACGGACACTCCTTGCCATTTCTTATCGATGTACAATCCATTGGAATCACCCCCTTTCCGGCGCTAATTTGTAAATAAAAAAAGTTTTATCCATACCGGTTTTCTGCTAAATAATTCAAGGGTTAGGGTATTTTTTTCACGGCAAGATGCCGGGTTGTCGCCTGCTGGGTCTAGCAGCGGCAACTGCCCCACAATTTACTGCCTGCCACATACAACATCCCCTGTCCCAAGGACCATCACCGTCTTTTGCCTTAGAGGCGGCAGTAACCATTTGCTTGTTAAAAGCACCGGGGCGATCATCTTGACGTGAAAAAAACACCCTGACCCCTGAATTATTTACCACCGGCAGAAAAACCGCCGGAATATAAACGCATCAGTAGGGGTTGTCAATAGGAATTTTATAACTGTTTTAAAAATATGAACTTGTTTTTTCAGGAAAGATTGGCTATTTTTAGCACTCAGGGGGCTGTTACCCAAATCCGTTTGAGGGATCACTAAAAGATTTTAGACATCGTGAACCGGGATCTGGGAAACAGCCCGTGAACTGTTGACCCCTTACTTGACTGACAATCTTAGGCTGCGACCCAATCAAACCCTCGATGGGAGTATAAAATTGACATCCTATAATTCAGAACGGCAGAACAAAAATAAAATTGTCGATAAAGCGATTGAAGTCCTCAAAATAGAAGCACAGGGAATCTTAAAGGTGGCCGACCGTATCGATAAAAATTTTGTCAACATGGTGGAACAGATTTGCAGCTCCAGGGGGCGTTTGATTGTTGGGGGGATCGGTAAATCCGGCATAATAGCCCGAAAGATTGTTGCTACCCTGAACAGCACGGGGACAAGATCCCTTTTTTTGCATCCGGTTGAAGCCATGCACGGTGACCTGGGTATGGTTTCACAAGATGATATCTTTCTTGCGCTTTCCAACAGCGGAGAAACCGACGAGCTCAATATGCTAATTCCCAATGTGCGCAATATCGGTTGCACGGTTATCGCCTTTACCGGCAATCCAAATTCCACCTTGGCCGGGCAAAGCGACATTGTCATTGATGTCGGTGTCGACTGTGAAGCCTGCCCGATGGGCTTGGCCCCAACCGCCAGTACGACCGCTCTGGTGGCAATGGGAGATGCCCTTGCGGTTGCCTTGATCGACAAAAAACAAATCAAAGCCGATGATTTTAAAAAACTTCATCCCGCTGGTGCCCTGGGACAGCGTTTATCCAGTAAAGTAAAAGATCTTATGGTTACCGGTAAAAAGTTGCCGCTAATATATGAAAGTGCCACAATGGAAAGAGCCGTTGAAATACTGGATCAAGGACGTTTGGGGGCAACACTGGTATTAAAACCCGACCATAAGCTGTCAGGTATCATTACCGATGGCGATTTGCGCCGCGCGGTGGCATTCAAAAAACCGATTTTTGAGCAAAGTGTTTTGGCAGTCATGACCACAAACCCGCGCAGGGTTGGACCGAATTCTCCAACCTATGACGCTTTGAACATAATGGAACAATATCAGATCACGGTTCTTCCGGTAACGGATTCCAGCGGCAAAGTTCTCGGCATCCTGCACCTGCACGACATTCTGGGTAAAGGCGAATTCAAATTCACCGTTTAGCTGACGGCCGGGACGCAAAAGGATGAAAGCAATGAAAAATAATGAATCCATCGATACGATCATTCCCTCTTTAGGCCAGGCAAAAATTCCATCCCCGAAAAAGCACCGACTGGATGGTCCCCGGGGAACCAGTTTTGTTTCCGACGACGAGCGCGTGTCTGTGGATGTCAATGTGGCTCACATAAAGCAAATGATTCAGGCCGGCATGGAACCAGCCTCATTTGAAACGGCCGGCCCCCGGGAAAAGATATATTTCGATCCGAGCAAACTGAGATGCGCGCTGGTTACCTGCGGCGGACTGTGTCCGGGTCTGAATGACATTATCCGTGCCGTTGTGTTGGAGTTGTACTACGGCTACGGCGTCCGTAATATTTACGGAATTCAGTACGGTCTTGAAGGATTTATTCCAAAATACGGTCACGATGTCATTGATCTCAATCCGGACATTGTTTGCAATATTCTCGATATGGGAGGATCCATCCTGGGATCTTCACGGGGTCCCCAGCCCATGGAAGAAATTGTGGACAGCCTGGAACGGATGAATGTGGGTATCCTTTTCATGATCGGCGGCGACGGCACCTTAATGGCTGCCAGCAGGATAGCCGAGACCATTACCGAAAGGAGCCTCAAAATCAGTGTGGTTGGAATACCCAAAACAATCGATAATGACATCCACATGGTATCCCGGTCGTTTGGGTTTGATACGGCCGTGGATGTGGCCAGTCGTGCGATCAAGGGTGCCCATAACGAAGCTAAGGGATACCCCAACGGAATCGGCCTCATAAAACTGATGGGCAGGTATTCCGGCTTTATTGCGGCAACAGCCGCCCTGGCCCAACAGGATGTTAATTTCGTCTTGATTCCTGAGATCGACGTTGATCTGGAAGGAGAAAACGGTCTGTTGCGCAACCTGGAAAAACGGTTGCAATTACGAGGACATGCGGTAATTGTGGTCGCTGAGGGTTTTGGTCAAAAGTTTTTTTCAGATGCGGGCGAAGAACGCGATGCTTCCGGAAACATCAAATTGATGGATATCGGCCTGTACCTGAAGGATACGATTTGCGCTTACTTCAGCCAAAAAGGTTTAGACATTTCACTAAAGTTCATTGATCCCAGCTATATGATCAGGAGCCTGCCGGCAAATGCCAACGACAGCGTATTTTGCGGATTTTTAGGCCGTGATGCCGTTCATGCCGGAATGGCGGGGAAAACCAAACTAATCACCAGCCACTGGAACAATTTTTTTGTTCACGTCCCCCTGAAACTATCCGCGGGGAACCGCAAGCATGTTACCTCAGATGGAAAATTATGGCGCAGTGTCCTTGAGGCAACCGGGCAGGGGTCTTTAAAAAACGACTAGAAGCTATCTCAAAAATGCATCTAGCGTCCAATGGCCGTGTTGTCCCGCGGCTTGAAATGCTCACGTACTAGGGTGTACGCTCCGCTTTCAAACCGCGGGACGCCTTGCCATTGAACGCGATCTACTATTTTTGAGACAGCTTCAAGTATCCTGTCCCGGGGATAACGACTAGTATGACTCCAGTTCTAAAAATCTCTTGCCTTTGATGCGGAGAAGGCTGAGTTGCTTTTTAACTTCTCCGTTAACATCGAATGAGGTGAGCCCGGTTACGCCCTGAAAATCTCTCAGATTTAGTAATTCGTTTTTGATAGCAATCCGGGACCGGATATCGGGTCGGGTCACAATTTCAAACAACATCATGGCCGTATCAAAAGTGGTTGCTTCAATAAATCCCGGGGTTTCGCCGTAGGTGTCTTCAAATTTTCGGATAAAGTCTCTGACCCGTCTGGAACTGCTTTGCGCAAAAAAGCCATCCGTCAAAATGGCCCCCTGGACATAGTCTTTTGCCATTTCAATCAACTTGTTCGAATGCCACAGGTTGGTGCCCAGCAGATATACGTCTTCCACATCATAAAAGGCCAGTTGGGGAATAATAAGCCCACTCATTTTGGGAGAGTCGGGAATAAAAACGGCCTCAAAATCGATAATTGCCTGTGGTTCTGCCTCCTTATCCTCCTTTTCGCCGGCGTCATCATAATTCTCCTTCTCCATAGTTTCTCCCGGGTCGTTATCGTCGTCGGGTTCACCGTTACCGGCACCGCCCATGGCGGCGACGATTTCTTTCAGATCCTCGGGTACTTCGTAGTGCAGCCCCACAAGCTTTTTGATGGGAATCGCGATATCCGTGTGGGATGGATCGTAGGTTTCGACCCCCACCACGGTACCGCCGTATTTTATAACCTCATCCCAAAATAAATTCATAAAAGTCGTACCGTATTTTTCATTGGGATAAAGAACCGCGAACTTTTTGACACCCAGTTTATCTGCCGCAAAGCCAACAATCGTTTCAACCTGCATTTTGGGTGTTAGATAGTTTCGAAAGACTTTATCGCCGATTTCAGTGATATTTTCCTTCTGGGTGATTGTAATTATGGGAATCCCATAATCCTGCGCAATTGTGGCTGCCGTTTCGGCCGTAAATATAGGGCCGATAATCGCAGCAACTTGCTCATCTATTAACGCCTGAACAGCGGCTCTGGCTTTATCTGGATCGGCGCCCGTATCCTTGATGACAAGATTTATGGAGGGGTCAATACCCCGGGAGCTGAATAGTCCGAAGGCCAACTCGATTCCTTTCAGGGCCCGGTTACCGTATTTTTTATACGGTCCGCTGAGGGGCAGCAAACAGCCGACTGCGTTTCGTCGATATACAAACTTTTCCGAGATTTCGTCCATCAAGCTTTTAGCGTCTTGAATACTTTCATGATCGGGATAGCTCTTGATAAATTCTGATAAGGCCTGCATGGCCTCTTCGAAGTGTTCGTCTACTGAATAGGTAAGTCCGAGCTGGTATAACAGATATCCCTTGGGCAGTTCCTCCTGCACATGACCCAATAATGATTGAAGGGCAGTGGTATCCAAACGGCTGATGGCCTTTTTCAGCTTATCAATCAGGATTTCCTGATCCGCTGCGGCCGCATCCTTATGGGCCATCGTATAAAAATATACGGCGTCTTCCGGGGCCTCTTGCGCCACATAGGTATCGCCCAAAATCGTGTAAGTCTTGACAATTAGGTCTTTGGAAACGGTTTGCTCAAGAATGTTGGAGGCCAGCTGAATAACGGCCTCATATTGACCCTGATGGTATAACGTGGCCAGAATGTCAACTTTTGCTTGACCGACGAATGGGCTGTCGGGATATTCGGCCAAAATACGTTTGTAGGTCTCCAGCGCGGTCTGATAATCTTCTGAGGCCGTGTGGATGGCCCCGATCCGCAAGAGAATCTGGGGGGCAAATCTTCCTGCCGGGTAATCGGCAAGATAGCTTCTGTAAATTTTAAGCGCCTTGTCGTAGGATTCAGCTTTAAAGAAATTTTCGGCTCGCAAAAAAATTTCCTCTTCCAAATCGGCAGCTCCGTGCACGGGTCCCACCACCGGTTTGGGCACACAGGACCCTAAAAGAAAAAGGATTGCAGACAGGATGACGACGGTTCCGAAAATATTGCTATAAAATTCAAGGCGGTGTGTTATTCTCATCTAAGGTCTCCTTGGCATACTTGAAAAATGGCCGTCGCTGGTTAAACACCATCACTGTAGCGTGCCTGTATCGACCGGATGACATCCAGACAGGAGAAAAAGATTTCCACCAATTCGGAATCAAAGTGGTGACCGGCCTCCTTCTCAATGGTGGTTAGGACTTCGGATTCGTCCCAGGCTTCTTTGTAAATTCGGGCTGAAGATAAAGCATCATATACGTCCGCCAGGGCCACGATTCTGCCGAATAAAGGGATTTCCTCGCCTTTTTTTCCGAGGGGTTTGCCCTCCGGTGAGATGTGCCCGTTGATGGGATTTCCGGTGATAATATCAACATAGCCAGGGTACCCGTCACCGTCCCAGCGTTCGTGATGGTTCAGGGCAACCAGGGAAGCTGCATCATCAAAATCCGATTGACGCCCCAGAAAAAGCTGGGCCCCCAGCACCGTATGTTGCTTCATAATCTCATATTCATCATTATTAAATCGTCCGGGTTTTTTCAGGATTATATCCGAGATGGCTACTTTGCCGACATCGTGGAGCATGGCCGCCATGCGAAGAACATCTCGATTTTTATCGATGATTTTTTGAGACAGGCTGCGCTTCAAGGCCCATTTCTCATAAAGTTCCACGGCAAATCCCCCGACACGATTAACATGGGCACCCGTTTCTTTGGGATCGCGCAATTCGGCCATCTTGATCATACGAAGAATGATAGCCCGCGTCATTTGCGCACGCTCCAGGGCCACAGCGGCGATGCTGGCAAAATGCATCATCATTTTTTCGTCTTTTTCGGAAAATGGAATTACCCGCTTTTGGGCATCCTGGGCGTTAATAATTTGGAGGATGCCCAATAAATCACCATTGGCCGCTTTTAATGGTATCGTGAGCACGGATTTTGTGTTGTAGTTGGATTTCTGGTCAAATTCCTTGCCAAACTGATAGGGCCGGGTGGGCTCAAGCCGGTAAACATCCGGCAGGTTTAGTGGGCGTCCGGTGGCGGCAACATAACCGGCAATACTCTGCTCGTTTATGGGAAGAGAAAATGTTGAATAAATAAGTTTCTCACCCGAACGGAGACGTTTTTGCAGGGTATCATTCTGGGTGTAAGTGAATTGAAGGGTGTCTTTTTGAACAATATAAATAGAGCCGGCATCGGCATTCACAAACCGACGGGCCTGGGTTAAGATATGCTCCATTAAGATATCCAGATCGCTGACCTGGTTGAGCTCAATTACCAAGTGTGTCAGGGTGTCCAGTTTTTCCTTTTCGGTCAACACGGCAGCTCCTATAATAACAGGTACATAACGAGCGGTTGCTCAAAAGGAATTGGGCAACAGCCCGTTAAAACATGACACCGGCTACTTATAAGGTTCGTACAAACTTATACCCTAAATGAGCGTAAACAAAATGGAGAATTTAGATAAAAAACCTAATTTAGTGCATTCGTTAAGCGCTATGTAGGCTGTTTACAACGCTTGCATCAGTGAAATATAAATTGTCAAAAAACCACTCCATTTTGTTTACCCTGCGGGAAAGCCACGCCAAAGGCGGGCAAGCCGATGTTTATCCGCCAGAGATCTTTGGCGGAATACCCC
>CAMYNZ010000066.1:0-12972 GCA_947259865.1 uncultured Desulfobacterales bacterium
ACGATAGCGTTCGTCAAGCGTATCATCAAGGGTCTCTCCGGTGATAAAATCGGTCAGTTTGCCAAGGATTAAATGGTGTCCCGACATTATTTATACCTAATTGCAGTGATTATTTTTAATACTTTAAATATCCCTTTACATTCGCACAAGGCTTTGAGATAGAAAACCTTTAAATTCAACAGGAGGATAGTCAACATTTCAGCACGGGTCGCTGCGGGTAAATCATTGCGTTACCGTCAAACACAGGGTGGAAAAACGCCGGCCCCTGAAATAATTGCTAGATAACATTGAGCCATGTCGATTCGAGAAGAATTTGAAAACCGCGAAAGAAATTTTATGTCTCCCTTCGGGTGTTTAAGCGCCGAATCAAAGGGGCGGGTGCGGCCGGACGATCCCTGCCCGATTCGGACAGTGTTTCAGGTTGACCGCGATAGGATTGTCTATTCCAATGCTTTTCGCAAGCTGAAACACAAAACCCAGGTTTTTCTTGCCCCGCTGGGAGAACAATATCGAACACGCCTAACGCATACCCTGGAGGTTGCTCAAATTGCAAGAACGATAGGCCGTGCCATGCACCTGAACGAAGATTTGGTTGAAGCCATTGCCCTGGGCCATGATCTTGGGCACCCGCCATTCGGTCATGGCGGTGAGGTCGCCCTCCAGGAAATATATTCCAGGGATTTTTCCCACCAAACGCACAGTCTGCGCGTGGTGGATGTATTGGAACACAATGGTGACGGCTTGAATCTCACCCGTGAAGTTCGGGATGGTATTTTAAAACACTCCAAGGGATATGGCAAAATAATTCCGGATGATCCCGCTGAACTGGCCTTTACCATAGAGGGCAGGGTCACACGGGTTGCGGATATTATGGCCTATTTAAATCACGACCTGGATGATGCCATCCTCAGCGGGGTTATCCGGGAGGATCACGTTCCGGAATCGTGTGCAAAAATTCTAGGTCGCACGCATTCCCAGCGGGCCACGACCATGGTTAAAGATCTGATTTACAGCAGTGAACTTCGCGCGGGCGAGTTCCATTTACAAATGAGTGATGAAGTGTATGCAGCCATGTCCGCATTGAGAAAATTTCTTTATCAACATGTGTATCGTTCGCCCCGGGTCCATAATGAATATATAAAAGCCAAAAAAATCCTGACCGAACTTTTTACGTATTTCATGGAGAACCACGATTTTCTTGATCAAGAACTCTCCAGAATGGGCATGGCGAATTGCATTCATGAAAATCAGCCCCATGAGCAAAAAGTATGCGATTTTATTGTTAGCCTGACGGATAGTCATGCCATGGATCTTTATAAAAAAATCTACTTTCCGATGCTCCTGTTGGAACGATATGCAGATGCTCCCGCTACTTGAAGCCGGCAAGGATAAACTGGCGCCATCCCTGGATGCATTATTTACCATTTATGAAGCCATGGACCGGGCATATGGCCTCGCCGCTGAACATTACGGTTTTAAATGTGCCGGATGTGACGACAACTGCTGTTACACCCGTTTTTATCATTATACCTACATAGAATATGTCTATTTGTTAAAGGGCTACCGGCTGCTTGATGGGCCCAAAAGCGCCGCAGTCCGGAAAAACGCGCTAAAGATAATTGAAAAAAACACCGCGACGGATAAAAAAAAGATGGTCGGGCGACTTATATGCCCGCTCAATTTCGATGGCCAATGTATTCTGTATGCTTACCGGCCCATGATCTGTCGGCTGCATGGAATTCCCCATGAATTTCAAACGCCGAATCAAACGGTTATCCATGCGCCGGGGTGCGATGCCTTTACCCAACAACATGGCGATACGGGATACTTTAAATTTGATCGTACACCGTTTTATACAAAGATGGCCCGGCTTGAAAGCGACTTGAAACAGGCTATGGGGGTCGGCAACAAGCTCAAAATGACGATCGCTGAGATGATCGCGTCGTTTTAGAATGATTCTCAAAAATTGATGCTGATTGTCCCAATGGTTAAACCGGCCGGGCGAGGGGAACTTGATTGAGGTGTTGGAGTTCTGACACAAGTGATTGTTGCGGGTTACGTGTTGCGCGTCGCGCTTACAATTTTTAACCCGCAACTCGAAACCCGCAACCCGCGACGGACGCTTATAAATGAATTTCTTAGATCGTAATTCCAATATGCCAAGCTCCTGAAAAGCTTATTTCGCCCGGCCGGTTTAGGTGTCGTATCATATTGGAATGTCATTACTCCATTCCTAATGGATTCAGGCCTTAGACCGACATGAAATACATTGATTTAGACGACTTGGATAAATTGCCTGGTGTGCCGCTTAAGGCCAACGACACTTTTTCGTTCCATTGCCATCCGGGTATTGGTTGTTTCAATCGCTGTTGCCGCAATTTGAATCTCTTTTTATATCCCTACGATGTCATTCGACTCAAAGATAATCTTGATCTTTCATCCGACCAATTTTTAGACCGCTATGTTGATGTGGTATTGCGGGAATCCTCTGCTTTCCCAGAAGTGTTATTGCGCATGTCCATCAATGATGACAAAACCTGCCCATTTGCGAACGAAACCGGATGTTCGGTATACCCCGATCGGCCGGACACCTGCCGCACCTTTCCCCTGGAACAGGGTCGCGTATATGACAGCCACAATAAAAAACCTCGTTTGATCCAATTTTACAGGCCTCCGGATTTTTGTCTCGGTCAGCACGAGCCAAATGTTTGGACTTCACAGACATGGTCCCGGGATCAAAATGCGGTTTTCTACAACCGGATGACAGCCCGGTGGGCGGATTTAAAACGATTGTTTCAAGTCAATCCCTGGGGCAGGGAGGGCTGGCAAAGCCCAAAAGCCAAGATGGCCTTTATGGCCACCTATAACATCGATCGGTTTCGCGATTTTGTATTCACCAGTTCGTTTTTAAAACGTTACATACTTAAAAGCGAACGGGTCAAAAAGATCAGGACCGATGACGCTGAACTCTTGAACCTGGGGTTTGACTGGGTGAAATTATTTGTTTGGGGAATTAAGAGTCGTCACATTCGATTGAGATGACAATTGAGTTTGAATCGGCGAGGGGGTGAAACGGAGAAACGGTGACATAATTTGAGATCTCTCCGATTCGCCGGTTCTCCGTTTCAAAAATCGACCGACCGGTGCCGGTTTTCAGTTACATTGATATATCCGAAATCACCGGGTGATATCACAGCACCCCCTTCGGCATGGGCGCTATATTCTCGCCGCCCAGGGTGTACCCGCCGTCAAGACGAATTACGCTGCCGGTCATAAAAGGGGCATCCTTTATAATGTACAGCACTGATTTGACCACATCATCGATCCGGCCTGTCCGCCCCAGCAAGGTGTGATCGATCAGGGACTGCTTTTGATCCTTGGAGAGCAAATCCCAGCCGCGCGTATTTTGGGCATGTCGTGTCTCAAAAAAACCGAGCATGATTTCGTTGACCCGCACCTGGGGAGCACCCGACCGGGCCCAAGTTTCGGTCAACAGGGATATGCCGCGGTTTGCCGCCGCATAGCCGTCATTGAAGATGTGGCTTGCCGGACCGGATCTACCTACCAGGCCGGCAATTGAGGAGATATTGATCACAACACCATCACCGCAGGCTTTCAGATGAGGCAGCGCCGCATTAAAAACCCACCATTTAGACCGTAAAGTGGTTTCCAATTCCAGGTCCCACTGCTTCTGTACATAGGATCCATGAACCACCGGCCAGCCCCCACGCTCGATATTATTGACTAGAATGTCCAGACGGCCGAAATGATCGTGGACTTTTTTAATCAGGGCGCGAATTTGATCCGTTTCAAGCAGGTTTGTACGCAGTATCAAATGCGGGGTTCCGGTATCGGTGAAATCTTGCTGCAATTCGGCCAGGCGCTCTTCCCAGTCATAGTAAGTGAGCGCTACATTTATGCCTTCTCTGGCAAGCGCAAGACCGATGCCTTTTCCAATTCCCTTTATTGCACCCAGTACAAGGGCAACTTTGTTTTTGAGTTCCATGGTGTCTCGTTTCCAGTTCGATTCGAGTATTGAATGTTGAACCTTCAGCGTCCGGTCCCATTCATCCCAAACAGTACTTGTTGAACCCATTGATGGCCTAGTTTTAATAACGCAACATCGTTATTTTTTATGGTGTCAAACCTCTGCGGGTCAAGCTGGCGGTTATCCAGCAATCCGTCATTAATAATTTTGCTCCTGAAGGTATCCAGGTCATATAAGGCCATATGAAAAATACGCCTTGATTTATTGTCCAGGGGTCCAGGCCTGTAAAGATTCTTTAAACTGATGATTTCCATCAGCATATCGTTCATTTGATTGTATATTTCCAATCCCTGAGACGCAATCCATTTACGGACGGTATGGCAATTTTTCTGATCGAACCCGCGACAATGCGGTTCTTTTAAGAGTATAAAATGCTCGCTCACCGAACCGGTTTTTCTGGAACGATGGATGGCCCGGACAAGGGGATACATGCGGCAGGATGATGGACGACCGCGATACACACTGCAACCGGCCGAGGTTACAAATGGACATTTTTTCTGAGAGGAAATGTCGGATTTTAGCGTTATAATCGGAAGCCCCGATTCCGGTCCCGTGTGCTGGGTCGTATAGCCTGCCAGAAACTCTGCGGATGAAACGCCAAGATGATTTTTCAGTTTTAAAATGTCAAAAGGGGTCAAAAACTGATTTAAATCGCGGCAGCAAGAATTAAAACAGGGTAGATGTTTTCCACAGGAGAATTGGAAGGCCTCGTTCGGGGACAGGGGTGACGTTGTATCTACCATAAGGCCACTTTTATTTCGGGCAATTGGCTCCAATCCTTTTTCAGGCTGTCTAAACAGCTTTTTGATATAGTGGATACTGATATTACGACCGTCTCAAGATTTAGCATGATTGTGGGCCAAGTCAACCGGTAATCAGGTACGCCATAAAAAGGGTATTTCCTACTATATCTAGTGGAAAATTAGTTCTGAGAAACCAGATGTTGTAGCTTTAACGATAACCGCCTAACTATTTGCATATTCTGAAATTTATTCAACCGAAAGTACTTGACAAGAAAAATGTTGAATGATAATTAAATTCCTTTGGTTACATCTTATACTGTTGATATTATAAGAAATATTGACCTTTCAGACTGCGGCCACGTGCCAAGCCCTTGATTTTTAGAACAAAAACTTAAAGAGATAACCGGTTACGAAAACAATACCGGAAAAATATTGAAACCGGGTCAAAAATGAGGTTGTTTTTGGCCGACGTTTAGAAGGGAGGTGCAAAGGAATCAAGACCTGCAGGGAAGATGTAGCTGAGTGTTTTGAATCGGAAACAGATAAAAAAATACATTAGGAGGTATCGTAAATGCCAAGTTTCGTGATTGATGAAAAATGTGACGGTTGCAAGGGCGGGGACAAAACAGCCTGTATGTACATTTGTCCCAACGACCTGATGGTCCTGGAACCCAACAGCATGAAAGCGTATAATCAGGAACCGGATCAGTGCTGGGAATGCTTTTCATGCGTTAAGATCTGCCCGACCCAGGCAATCGAGGTCAGAGGCTATTCGGACTTTGTACCGCTGGGAAGCAGCATCATGCCGATGTTGGGTACCGAAGATGTAATGTGGACCTGCAAATTCAGAAACGGGACCATCAAGCGCTTTAAATTCCCCATCCGGACCACGCCGGAAGGTGCAGCAAACGCTTACCCGGACCTGAAGGGGAGTGACCTTGAAAGCGGCCTGCTGTCAACCGAAGAGTCCGAAGGTTATGAAATTCCGAAACCTCAGGCTACCGATTAAATCGGTCCTGGGTTAGTTTGAAACAATTGAATGATCAATCAGGATATATAGATTAAGGAGGATGTAATATGGCATTACCAAACAAACCTTTGGGTGAGCTCAAAGCCGTGAGGGATCCGGAAGTCGAAGAGCGCGAAGTTGATATTTTGATCATTGGCGGTGGTATGGCCGCCTGTGGTGCTGCATTTGAGGTCAAAAAATGGATTTCTGACGACCAGAGTGTTCTGCTGGTCGACAAAGCGGCCATGGAAAGAAGCGGTGCTGTGGCCCAGGGACTTTCTGCTATCAACACCTTTATCGGTGAAAACTCTCCGGATGACTATGTCCGCATGGTCCGCAACGACTTAATGGGCATTGTCCGCGAGGACCTGATTTTTGATCTGGGCTGTCACGTCGATGATTCAGTCCATTTGTTCGAAGAATGGGGACTTCCGATATGGAAACAAAGCGAGGAAGGCAAAACCCTCGACGGCAAAAAAGGTCAGAAAATGGGTACCTTGAAATCCGGTGCCCAGCCGGTTCGAACGGGCAAATGGCAAATCATGATCAACGGTGAGTCCTATAAAAGAATCGTTGCTGAGGCTGCCAAGCTGGCCATTGGCGAGGATAACGTTCTGGAGCGGGTCTTTATCGTCGAACTGCTTCTGGATGCCAATAAAGAAAACCAGATTGCCGGTGCGGTCGGTTTTTCTGTCCGGGAAAACAAAGTTTTTATTATCAAATGCAAAACTGCTCTAATTGCCTGCGGCGGTGCGGTCAATATTTATCAGCCGCGTTCCGTAGGTGAAGGCAAAGGGCGTGCCTGGTATCCGGTCTGGAACTCCGGCTCCAGCTATTATCTGGGAATGCGGATCGGCGCCGAGCTTTCCATGATGGAAAATCGTTTCACCCCGTCACGCTTTAAGGATGGTTACGGACCGGTTGGCGCCTGGTTCCTGCTCTTCAAAGCCAAGACCCTCAACGGTCTGGGAGAGAATTATGCGGCCAGTGATGTCGCCAAGAAAGAACTTGAAAAATTTGCACCCTACGGCACGGCGGCGGTCACACCGACCTGTCTGAGGAATCATTTGATGTTGTTCGAGATGAAAGAAGGCCGCGGACCGATCCTCATGGATACGGTATCTGCCCTGGCCGAGCTCGGAAAAACCATGAACAAAAAAGAGCTCAAACATCTGGAATCAGAGGCCTGGGAAGACTTTCTCGATATGACTTGCGGACAGGCCAACCTGTGGTGTGCCACCAACACCGAACCGGAAAAGAAGAATTCTGAAGTTATGCCCACCGAGCCTTATCTGCTCGGCTCCCATTCCGGCTGCTGTGGCTTCTGGGTATCGGGACCGGATTTTGACTGGGTGCCCGATGACTACAAGATCAAAGCCGACAACGGCAAGGTATACAACCGCATGACCACAGTCAACGGCCTGTTCACTGCCGGTGACGGTGTCGGTGGCTCCGGCCACAAGTTTTCTTCCGGTTCCCATTCCGAAGGACGGATCGCAGTAAAACAGATGGTCCGGTATGCCAAGGATCATGCTGATTTTACGCCCGCCCTTAAAGAATCCAATGATGATATTGTTGACCTGGTCTACAAACCGGTGAGGACATTCCTTGAGCACTGTGAGTACTCCACAGCCATCGATGTCAACCCCAATTACATCAAACCCAACGGTATGATGTACCGGATGATGAAGGCCACCCATGAATACGGCGGTGGAACGGCAACATATTATCAGACCACCAGCAAAAACCTGGAAATCATCATGGAAATGCTGGAAATGATGCGGGAAGACTGTGAGAAACTGGCTGCCGGCGAACTTCACGAACTCATGAGGGCCTGGGAGATTCAGCACCGTATCTGGACGGTGGAATCCCACCTGCGCCACATTCAGTATCGTAAAGAGACCCGTTATCCGGGGTTTTACTATCAATCCGATCATCCGGGTCAGGATGATGAAAACTGGTTCTGTTTCGTTAATTCCAAATTCGACCCCAAAGAACAGAGTTGGGATATTTTCAAAAAAGACTATCTCAAAATTATCCCTGACTAATTAGGGTTGAAGATGGGCCAAACGATGACTGACTGCCTCCAGGTGCCCCGTGGCACCTGGAGGTTTTTATTAAGACAGGGGTGATGGGTGATGGGTAAGAGGTTATGGGTTATAGGTAATAGGCTATTGGTTATGGGTAAGAGGTTATGGGCTAAGGAAAATTACCCATTACCGATCACCCCTTACCTATAACCTCTTACCTGTCACTCATAACATATCAACGATAATGCATGGAGGGATGGTATGACAGAACAGCAAGCAACTCCTGCCAGTAGTAGTCTTTTGGTTGTTGGTGGAGGAATAAGCGGGTTGACAGCGGCCCTTGAAGCTGCCGAAGTGGGATACGAGGTGTTTCTGATTGAAAAAAATCCCTATCTGGGCGGAAGGGTCGCGCAGCTGAATCAATATTTTCCCAAACTATGTCCGCCAACCTGCGGCCTTGAAATCAATTTTAGAAGAATAAAAGACAACCCCAGGATCAAGGTATTTACCCTGGCCGAGGTCGAACAGGTTGAAGGGTCCTCCGGCAACTACGATGTGTCTATCAAACTAAATCCGAGGTATGTGAACGAAAACTGCACCTGCTGCGGCGATTGCGCGGCCGTCTGCCAGACGGAGCTGGACAGTGCCTTTAATTTTGGCATGAACGCTATTAAGGGCGCTTACCTGCCGTTTGAAATGGCTTTTCCGGCCCGCTTCGTGATTGATCCCGCGGTTAAAGATTCCGCGGAGGATGCCAAGCGGGTGAAGCAGGCCTGTAAATACGATGCGATCGATTTCGATATGGAGGCCAAAACGATCGATCTTAAGGTGGGTGCCGTGATCTGGGCAACCGGATGGCAACCCTATGAAGCCGGCCAGATCGACAATCTCGGGTTCGGTCAATATCCGAACATCATTACAAATATGATGATGGAACGGCTGGCTGCCCCTAACGGACCGACCCGGGGAAATATTACGCGCCCATCCGACAACAAGGCACCCGAAAGTGTTGCTTTTGTTCAGTGTGCCGGCTCGCGGGATGAAAATCATTTGCCATACTGTTCCTATATCTGCTGCATGGCTTCTTTGAAACAGGCAACCTATGTCAGGGAACGATACCCGGATGCCGCTATATATATTTTCTATATCGACATCCGGGCACCCGGACAGCGTTACGAAAAATTTTACAAAAAGATCAAGGAAGACAAAAACGTATTCTTGATCAAAGGCAAGGTTGCAGAAGTGAACCCGGAACCGGACACTGGAAATATAACCGTGGTTGCCGAAAATGCCGTAACCGGGGAAAAGGTAAGACAAACGGTCGAATTGGTGGTGCTGGCAACCGGTATGCAGCCGACAGTTGCTGAGGCAAAGCCCGCTGCGGATTTGAAATATACCGAGGAGGGCTTCATTCTTAATGACTTTGAAAAAGGCGGTATGTTTGCTGCAGGATGTGCCAACAAACCGGCCGATGTCGTGTCGTCCAACCAGAATGCGACCGGTATGGCATTAAAAGCTATTCAAACCCTGGTGAGTGAGTAGGAGGTATCCATGGATAAAAAATATGGTGTATATATTTGCACGGGTTGTGGAATCGGGGATGCTCTGGACATAGACGCCCTCGGGGATGTAGCCAAAGAAGAGGGACTTCCCGTTCAAACCCACGCCATGTTTTGCGGAAAGGAAGGCGCGGCGGTTATAAAACAGGATATTGCGGAAAAAGGCATCAACACCCTGGTTATTGCTGCCTGTTCGCGAAGGGTCAACTTTGATGTCTTTCGCTTTGACGGCTGTATTGTTGATCGGGTCAATCTCAGAGAACAAGTCGTATGGTCCCACCCCCGGTCCGAATACCCGACTCTTACCGAAGAACAAAAAGACGACGGCGTGCATTTTGACCGGCTCCAGATGTTGGCCGAGGATTATCTGAAAATGGGTATGGCCCGGGTTGAAAAAGTTGATCTGCCCGAACCCTATTTGCTCGAAACCCTCAACCGCAAGATTTTGGTCATCGGCGGCGGTGTAACCGGGCTTTCGGCGGCCCTGGATGCCGCCAGCACGGGATATGAAGTAACCCTGGTTGAAAAAGAGGCTTCCCTCGGCGGCCATGCAGTTCACTGGCGCAAACAGCTGCCCATGGAGCATCCCTACGAAAACTTGATCTCGCCGATAATTAATCAAAAAATTGCGGCAGTAGAATCCCATCCCAAAATAACTATCAAGACCGGGACAATCGTCGCCCGGCTTGCCGGACAACCCGGTGAGTATACGGTAACGTATAAAAAACCCGGTGAAAAAATCGAATTCGACGTACCCTATCCCTTGCCGGAAGAGATGAAAGTTGATGAAAAAGGCAACGAACTGGATGCGGAAAAACTCCACGAGCGATTTATGGAGTACAATAAGGGCAAACAGGATATCCTCACCCTGGATCCGAAAGGAGAACCATTCGGTGCAGTTATACTTGCCGCCGGCTGGCGGCCGGATAAGCTGGAAGGCGACGCTTATACCCACTTGGGCTTCGGCAATCTGCCGGATGTTGTTACCAACAGCCAGTTTGAGGAAATAGCTGCCCAAGGCAAAATCACCCGCCCTTCTGACGGAAAGGCGGCTAAATCGGTCGTCTTTGTTCAGAGCCCCGGCCAGGATGATGACAGTGACTTTGACTACGCCGGATCGGTTACCAGTTTGGTGGCCCTCAAACAGGCCAAATATGTCCGCGAAGATTATGACGACGGCAAGGCCTTTGTTTTTTATCAGCACATGCGCACACCGGGTCTGGGTGAGAATTTTTACAAAATCATCCAGCAGGATGAAGGTATTTTTTTGACCAAGGGAACCGTTGCCGGGGTAACCCAAAACGGCGATGGATTGATTGTCGAAGCCAACGACACCCTCCTGGGCCAAAAGGTACAGGTACGGGCGGATATGGTTGTTCTGGCTGCCGGTATGGTACCGGCAACGTTCGATGATCCGGTGGTAAACATGGCCTATCGTCAGGGCCCGGCCTTCCGTGACATAGATCTTTTCAACGGTTACGTTGACTCCAATTATATCTGCTTTCCTTATGAAAGCCAGCGAACCGGTATTTATGCAGCCGGTGCCATCCGGCGCAGTATGACAGTGGAGGAATCGATTGAAGATGCTGCCGGCGCGACCCTCAAGGCCATCCAATGTCTGGAGTCCGTCAATCGCGGGGTTTCCGTTCATCCGAGATCCGGTGATATGAGCTTTCCGGATTTTTTCTTCCAGCGTTGCACCCAGTGCAAGCGCTGCACTGAAGAGTGTCCTTTCGGGGCAATCGATGATGATGAAAAAGGTACGCCCAAACCGAATCCCACCCGTTGCCGGCGTTGCGGCACCTGCATGGGATGCTGTCCGGAGCGAATTATCAATTTTGCGGATTACAGCATTGACAGTATCGGGTCGATGGTCAAGGCTATTAGTGTTCCCTCCGAAGACGATTATGAGGAGCCACCCATGCGAGTTCTGGGGCTGGTTTGCGAAAACGATGCCTATCCGGCCATAGATATTGCCGGTCTCAATCGACTCCCCTACTCGGCGGACGTACGCTTAATTCCGATCCGGTGCCTGGGGTCCATGAATGTCATCTGGATCAAAGATGCCATGTCCCAGGGTTTGGATGGTGTCTTTCTTATGGGCTGTAAGCATGGCGATGATTACCAGTGCCATTTTGTAAAAGGCAGTGAACTGGCAGACATCCGTATCAAGAAAATAGGTGAGGCACTGGCCAGTTTGGCTTTGGAATCAGAACGGGTGGCCCAGTTTGATCTGGCCATCGATGAATATGACAAGGTTCCTCAAATCATTAATGACTTTGTGGAATCCATTGAAGAACTCGGCCCGAATCCGTTTAAGGGATTCTAGCAATTTAAGATTTTCGATTGTAGATTGACCGTTTACAAGGCAGTTTTTGGTTGTTCAGCGGATAAAATGTATTTTTGAGATAGCTTCTAAAGTCAATCTTCAATATAATCCAGGAGGTATAATATGGCGGATACATATATGCTTGAGCCTGATGTAGGATTTATCAAAGACCTCGCTAAATTGGGCGCAGGGGACCTCAAGAAGTGCTATCAGTGTGCAACTTGTTCGGTGGCCTGTCCGATATCACCGGACAATAAGCCATTTCCCCGCAAGGAAATGATTGCGGCGTCATGGGGATTGAAAGATCGACTGGTTGCCAATCATGACATCTGGTTGTGCCATAATTGCGGAGACTGCACCACCCTGTGTCCCCGGGGCGCCAAACCCGGCGAGGTGCTGGGTGCGATCAGAGCTTACGCGGTCAGAAAGTATGCCACCCCTCAAGCGTTAAGCAAGGCCATTGCGGATCCAAAAATGCTGCCGGTCCTGCTGGCTGTCCCGGCGGTGATTTTCATAGCGCTGGGCCTGCTCCTTAAAGCATTTGGCATCAACTGGCTTAATTTTTCACCGCAGGCCGGCGAAATCTGGCAGGGGCATTTCATAAACAACTATCTGGTAGACATCATCATGATTCCCACCTTTTTCAGCGCTATTGCCGTTTTTGCGCTGGGGCTAAAACGATTTTTAACCGACATCCACGCCAGCGCCATTGCCGAGGGTAAAGCCAGTGATGAAAAGATCGATGTCGGCAGGGTCGTAAAGGCGTTGCTGCGCGTGGTGCCGACCATTATCAAACACAATAAGTTTAAGGAATGCGGCGAAAATAACAAACGCGCCACCGCCCACCTGCTCGTGCTTTTCAGCTTTATCGGGCTATTCATCGTGACCAACTGCTTTTTTATCGCCGAGTGGGTGCTTCATATTGAAGGCCCCTACAGCCAGCTCAGCCCCGTCAAATGGCTCGGTAACATCGCCGGTGTTGCTCTGGTTGTCGGTGCGTTGTTGCTCTGGAAAAACCGTGTGGCCCAGAAAGATCAGGGCACCAGTTACTGGGACTGGTATCTCATCGGGCTGGTATTTGCCCTGGGGCTGACCGGTATGGTGACTCAAATTGCACGGTTAGCAGGTATGGCAAGCCTATCCTATACCATTTACTTTCTGCATCTGATGTTTGTGTGGAGCCTTTTTGCCTATACCCCCTTTTCAAAATTGGCTCACCTGGTCTATCGCACGGTTTCCATGACCTATGCCGAA
>CAMYNZ010000066.1:12979-15560 GCA_947259865.1 uncultured Desulfobacterales bacterium
AAAATTGGCTCACCTGGTCTATCGCACGGTTTCCATGACCTATGCCGAATATACCAATCGGTCTTAGGGACTGGTGCATCTAAAACTAAAAAAGGGAGACGCTATTGAAAATCGTCTCCCTTTTTTAATATCTTAAAACTTAAAACCTAAAACTTTAAACTAAACAGGCTGTTGCGCGAACAACAGCCTGTTTAAATTTAGTCGCCGGTAGCGGCTTTATGGGTCTTGATTTCAACCTTTTCGGTCAAACCGGCATAGTATTCACGCAGGATGTCAAGCACTTCATCGCGGCCGAAATGATCCGGAATCGGGGTGCCTTCGGAGAGCCCCTTACGCAGCATGGTTCCGCTGAGGATGACGCGGTCATCTTTTGTGTGCGGACAGGTTCTCAGAGACGCCATACCATCGCATTTGAAGCAGTAGAATGTCCAGTCGATTTTTAGCGGTGTACAAAGCAAGGCTTTTCCAGGTTCTTCGGGCTTTGGAATTTTATCGAAAATTGTTTGAGCTTCAAACATGCCATAAAAATCACCGACACCGGCATGGTCCCGACCGATGATCATACGCGAGCATCCGTAGTTTTGGCGAAAGGTGGCATGCAGCAACCCCTCTCTGGGGCCGGCGTAACGCATATCAAGGGGATACCCCCCCTGTACAACGTTACCTTCAACAAAGTAGTTTTTTACCAGTGCATCGATACAATTTACCCGGGTTTCAGCGGGAATATCACCGGGTTTCAGATTTCCGACCAAAGAATGGATATAAACGCCGTCACAAACCTCCACAGCGATTTTGCAAAGATATTCGTGGGATCGATGCATGGGGTTTCTGAGTTGTAAGGCAGCAACTTCCCGCCATCCTCTTTCCTCAAAAATTCTGCGGGATTCTTCCGGGCGCATATAGATGCCGGCATACCGCGTTGGATACTCGCTTTCAGTCAACACTTTGACCGGTCCGGCAAGGTTGACTTCTTTTTGATTCATTACCATCTGGACACCTGGATGGTCTTCCTTGGCGACCTTCCAGAATTCCTCCGGAGTTGCGGTGCCCTCTCCCATAAAAATTTTTTCGCATTCATACTTCTTGTCGGTCTCGGTCATTTCGTATTTTTCTGTGACTTGCATGGTGGCAATAATTTCATCGCCTTCAGGATCATAAAGCGCAACTTCATCGCCTTTGTTGATCGCTGTGGCATCTTCCTTTGATGCGTCGAGCGTGACGGGAACCGGCCAAAATGTGCCGTCGGCCATCAGGAAATTGTCGCAGACCCCTTTCCAGTCCGCTTTGGTCATAAAGCCCGTCAGGGGGCTAAAGCCACCGATACCTATCATGATCAGGTCGCCCTTCACCCGCGGAGAAATTGCCACTTTTTTAAGACTCTCGGCTTTTTTCATTTCGGCAGCAAGCGCATCGCCGTCAAGCAAACAACACGTTAGTCCTTTGCCGCCATGGGGGGGAATTAAATTTGACATGTGCTCTCATCTCCTTTCTTTTTTTTACTCAGTCGGTAATACGGATATTGGGTCCAATTTAAAAAAAGCTTAAATAGTCGTTAATTAAAAATTTGTCAAGCGTATTATAGTGTCCGGAATCAAATGGATTGACTTATTTTTCGATGGCAACCGGGGACCTGGTTGGCGGTCTATAATAAATTAGTCTTGATTTAATAAAAAAAAATATTTATAATTCCTATTTATGTAATATCGATCATATTCTTGCGATTATGCCTTAAAATATAATGATATCAAGGAGTTAATTAAATGGCGGACCGAAGAGCATCAGCCGAACGAAGGAAAATCCAGCGTTTGAATTCAACCGAAAGAAGAGAGACGACAGATCGCAGAAGAAAGAAACGTTTCAGGGTGCGGGACGGTGCGTTTGCAGCGCTGGTCAACAGAGAAAATAAACTGGGTCAGATAAAAGATATCAGTCTGGTGGGTCTTTCATTTCGTTATATCGCCAATGACGGCCAATCAATTCATCCCAGTGAACTGAGAATCATACTGGCCGGCTCCGGTCTGTTTCTGGACAACCTCCCGTATAAAACCGTTTCAGATTTTGAAGTCACAAATGGTTTCACCTTCAGTTCTTTAAAAATGAGGCAGCGGCATTTAGCCTTCGGAAACTTAAACTCTTATCAGGAGTCCCGCTTAAATGATTTCATCCTGAACTATACAATGGGTGAAGCCTAAAACGCTTTGCAGACGAATCTAAAAAAAAGCCCGGCTATCGGAGTCGGGCTTTTTTTTTGGGTAACTGGCGGAGAGAGAGGGATTCGAACCCTCGAAGGAAGTTTCCCCCCTTACTCGCTTAGCAGGCGAGCGCCTTCAGCCAGCTCGGCCATCTCTCCGTGGTTGGTTGAAAAGTTTTATAGTTGAATGGTTAATAAGTTAACGGATTGACAAACTTATTCTAAATAATTGAGGGGTCGGGGAGTTTTTCCTGCCAACCTTCGATAATAGCGGAATGAATTATCAGCAGCGAAATCGTGCACTGTCTGAAGGCATTAGGGAGCGTTGCCAAAGAACAGGCGGTAACCCAAACATGCCTTGGGGGAACGATGTTGATTTTACCCCTAACC
>CAMYNZ010000067.1 GCA_947259865.1 uncultured Desulfobacterales bacterium
CGTATGACTCTGTCAACCCTGCCGCTGCCGTCTAAAACCAACCCGAAGCCGCCATTTATGGCTTTGCCGATCCCCACGCCCCCGCCGTTGTGAAGAGCCACCAGGCTCATGCCCCTGGATGCATTTCCGGCAAAGCATTGCACCGCCATATCCGCTGTGATGTTACTGCCGTCATTGATGTTGGCAGTTTCCCTAAACGGTGAATCCGTCCCGCCGGTGTCATGGTGGTCCCGGCCCAGCATAACCGGTCCGATTTCTTCATTTCGCACCATTTGGTTGAATTTCAACGCAATGTTTATTCGCCCAATGGCATCCTGGTACAGGATTCTGGCCTGGGTGCCCACCACCAGATTATTTTTGTCGGCGTCCCGTATCCAGACATAGTTATCCCTGTCCTGAAATCTTCTTTCCGGGTCAATACCTTCCATGGCCGCCCGATCGGTTTTTAACAGATCTTCTTTTTTGCCGCTGAGGCAGACCCATCGGAAAGGACCGTATCCGTAATCAAACATTACGGGACCCATGATATCCTCAACATAGGACGGGAATGTAAATCCCTGCATGGGGTCTTTGCCGTTTTTACAGATTTCGTTTACACCTGCATCATAAACGGCCTTGAGAAAGCTGTTGCCGTAGTCAAAAAAATAGGTGCCGCGATCAACCAGCGTTTTAATGACCTGATAGTGACGCCTGAGGGTGGCATCCACCATTTCTTTAAATCCGGCATGTCCGTTTTTTAATAGTGCCGTCCGTTTCTCAAAGCTAATGCCCTGGGGACAGTATCCGCCGTCATATGCCGCATGGCAGGATGTTTGATCGGATAACAGATCAATATGAATATTTTCCTTAACCGCATAATCAAGCAAATCAACGATATTTCCATGGTAGGCGATCGCCGCCGTTTTCTTGCTTGTCTGGTATTTTTGGGCCAACCCAAAGGCTTCCGCCGGGTTGTTGACGACCTTGCTGATCCATCCCTGTTCGTGCCGGGTCTGAATCCTCGAATAGTCAACCTCAGCGATAATTCCCACTCCATTGGCTATTTCAATAGCTTTGCCCTGGGCGCCGCTCATCCCGCCAAGACCCGAGGTAACGAATAGACAGCCGCTGAGATCTTTATCCGGCGGTATCTGAAGCTCTAACCGGCCAGCATTCAATATGGTACTGTAGGTGCCGTGAACGATCCCCTGGGGGCCGATATACATCCACCCGCCGGCCGTCATCTGACCGTAATTGGAAACCCCCAGTGCTGCTGCCCGGTGCCAGTTTTCCTGATCATCAAAGGCCCCAACCATGATGGCATTGGTTATTATCACACGAGGTGCTTCCGGAGAAGATGCAAACAGACCGAGAGGATGCCCCGATGATACCACCAGGGTCTGTTCCCGGGTCAGAACTTCCAGGTACCGTTTGATGAGTCTATACTGCATCCAATTCTGGCATACTTGCCCGGTTTCGCCGTATGTTACCAATTCATAAGGGTACAAGGCCACATCAAAATCCAGGTTGTTATCGATCATGACTTGAAAGGCTTTTCCCTCGATACAATTACCCTGATATTCACCAATAGGTTTGCCCCGTATGCGACCGGCCGGCCGAAATCGATAACCGTATATGCGTCCCCGGGTCGTCAATTCATCCAGAAACTCGGCCACCAGTTGTTGGTGCCATTTTTCGGGTGTGTAGCGCAGTGCATTTTTTACTGCCAGTGTTGTCTCGCTTTGAGATAAAGTGAAATTCCTTTTAGGGGCCCGACGGATGCCTTCTCTAAATTCAGGAGGAGACGGCAATTTTTTGCAGATGTCCCCCATGCTGATGGTCATAGCCTCTGAAATATCGGTATTGTTTATCATCGAGATACTCCCCTGCATTAGCGTTTTGAATAATAAAAAGTGTAGTAAAAGGTGTGTCCGGGTTATTGAATCATATAATCCATATTCATTCAATATTTCAGTTATCAAGAGTGAAACTAGCGCTCCTGCAGGGCAGGGCTTGCCAAGAAGTGAGCCGGTCAATCCAAGGCCGTGGGAGCATTGTATTTTATCCGCAATTATACTAACATCATTTTAATTCATTGATAAATCAATCCTATCATAAAAATAGCATGGTCGTTATGAGAATATGGGACAGCAGTCGAAAAGGTCGGAACCTGTCTAAAAGGGTTTAAATAGTTTTTCCGATGAAGCTTTCCGCAAAGACAAACATTTACATCATATCAGGCTTCTCTTTTTTAAGCGCGCTGATCTGGTGGATTATCAAGGGCAAAGATATAAATGGAGATGAGGCCGTTGTTGGTCTTATGGCTTTGAAAATAATTCAGGGCGTTGAGTTCCCATTTTTCTTTTGGAAAGCTCATTATGGCGGCCCGGTAGCAAGTTACCTGGCGGCCCCTTTGCATTTTCTTTGGGAACCCTCGGGTATGCTGCTGCATACAATTCTGCTGCCCATTCACAGTTTTTATGCTTGCGGCGTTTATTTACTTGCAAGAAAATGGCTGGCGGAGCCCGCAGCGCTCATGACCGGACTTTTTGCATCACTTCCAGCCCGTCTTTTCCCATATTCTCCGCTCGGCGGATTCACCGAATCAATTGCTCTCATACCCTGGATTTTGTTGATCTATTTTAGAAACGGTTCCCTGCATGACACCCAGTATCATTCAAACGTGCGCATTTTCATGGGTGGATTTCTGTGCGGGTTTGCGTTGTGGATCATGCCCACTGCTTTTCCGATTGCATTAACCTATTTGATTTTACTGTATAATGAATCCCGCAGGAACAATTTAAAAATGGGGATAGCAGGAGTTTCTTTTGGTTTACTTCCGGTTTTATTATACAATCTCATATATCCAGGTGCCACTTTCTTACGTCTATTCTCTCGCGCTGCAGGTCTGGATAAGCACAGTTTTATTGACCTGGCCCACTCCGAGGGTATAATTCAACTGGGATTACTGGTGGCAAAGAGGTGGTTCAGTGCTTCTTACGAATCAATTCTAAATCTTCCCAAATTCACTATATCTCTGGTAGGTATACAATCTCAAGGAACCGGGTGGAATTATCTTGCGGGCCTGATCAGCCTGGTTGCCTTTATATCAGGGCTATGGGTTTATCTAAAACATAGAACCGAGAAAAAAAGCCTGGCCATGGCTTTGTTTACCCTGGTCTTGATAAACTATGCATTTGTTGTTTTTTTCGGCATGAATCACGATCGCTACTTGATCTGTGCACTACTGACGGTGCCTTTTGGTCTCGCCATCGGCCTGAATAACTGTTTTGGATCTTTTAATAAATGGATAAGCACAACGCTGCTAATAATGGTATTGCTTTTACATGGCGCTTCCAATTTTGTCGGCCGGGACAAAAAGGATTTAGACAGCGCAGACCTTGTTGCGTTTCTTGAAACAAAAGGTTTTACTCGCGGCTATGCTCGTTATGCGATTGCTTACCCTTTGAATTATCTCAGCAATGAAAGATTAATCTATACGCCTGCTTTTCATACGCCGGGCAGTGATCGATATCCCCCATATACTCGCATGGTCTCACAATCAGATAATCCGGCATTTATTTTTAAGGATGACACCAATGCCGATCTGTTTAGACGTCGACTCAAAGTACTTAATGTCGGATCCAAAGAGGAGCATTGGGAAAATTATATCATTTTTTATAATTTGACACCGCGGTTAGATTTGAAGCATTTGACAAATGATTTCAAACTGCAGTTCTCCCTGCCGCTCTCCTGACCTGGATATTTAAATTCGGGCTATTTATGGCGTCGACCGGCGGCTATGGTTTTGCTGCCGGCCATGCTAATACTGAGGTGTAGACGGAATTCATCGGTTGCAGAGATAAACCAAAGGCAGCGAATCCAAGTTGAAAGCCTTTGAGAGAGGTGATACAATTTCGATCATGGCTAAAGTTATAATTGGATATGAAGGCTTGACCCTTGAACAATTGGTTTCCATTGCGCGACATGGCGCTGAAGTCCGACTGTCCAAGGGTTCGCAAAAGCGAATTGCAGGTACACGCAAGTTGGTCGAAAAGTGGGTCAAAGATGAAAAAACCATCTATGGTGTGACCACCGGATTTGGTGCCCTGAGCGATGTGGCGATTTCCAAAAAAGATACCCGACAGCTGCAGGAAAACATTCTTATGAGTCACGCGGCCGGCGTCGGAGAATGCTTATCTAAAGAAGCGGTTAGGGCTGTCATGACCCTGCGCATCAAAGACCTGGCAAGGGGTCATTCCGGAATCCGGCTGAAAACAGTCCGCTTTCTTATCGACCTTCTCAACTGCAATGTCTCTCCGGTTGTTCCGGCAAAAGGATCGGTCGGGGCCAGCGGAGATTTGGCTCCGCTTGCGCACCTGAGTCTGCCGCTCATCGGTCGCGGCGAGGTATTCTATGAAGGCCGCCGCATACCGGCCGGGGCGGCTCTGAATAAATGCGGTTTGAAGCCCATTCAACTGGGCGCAGCTGAGGGTCTGGCCTTGGTGAACGGGACGCAGGTCATGACGGCTATCGGCGCCCTGGCCGTTTTTGATGCACTAAATCTTGCCAAACTCACTGATATTGCTGCCGCCATGAGCCTGGAGGTACTGATGGGCAGCCGAACGGAATTCGACCCCCGGATTCACGAGATCCGCCCGCATCCCGGTCAGACCGCGGTGGCAGATAACATGCAAAGAATTACCCGTAACAGTGAAATTATTACCTCCCACCAGGATTGTTCACGTATTCAGGATGCTTACACCCTGAGGTGTTCACCCCAGGTCCACGGTGCCAGTCGGGATGCTGTTCAATACACCCGGCGCGTACTGGAAACCGAGATGAATTCTTCCACCAACAATCCGCTCATTTTTAATGAGTCGCGAGATTTTTTGCTGGGCGGGAATTTTCACGGTCAACCGATAGGGCTGGCCATGGATTTTCTTTGCATGGCCGTTTCCGAATTGGCCAATATTTCGGAGCGCCGCATCGAGCGCCTGGTCAATCCGATGCTGAGCGGTCTACCCGCATTTCTTGTCAGAGACGGCGGTTTGAATTCAGGATTTATGATTGCCCAGTATACAGCGGCAGCGCTGGTATCCGAAAACAAAGTGCTCTCACATCCGGCCAGTGTAGATTCCATACCGACCTCGGCCAATAAAGAAGATCACGTATCCATGGGAACTATTTCCGCCCGCAAATGCCGCGACATCGTAGAAAACACCGAAACTGTAATTTCCATTGAGCTGCTGTGTGCGGCGCAAGCACTGGACCTTTTTACCAACCTTAAACCGGGTGAGGGCACCCTGGCGGCCTATCAAGTCATTCGAAAACATATTCCGCATCTGAACGAAGACCGTATTCTTTCGGAGGATTTTGGGGTGATGAAGGCATTGCTGCGGAGCGGAAACATTCTGAAGGCAGTAGAAAAAAGAGTCGGTGAGCTGCAGTGATATTCAGTTCTACTATCCGGCGCAAGATTGGCCAAATGTCTTCGCTTATAACCTCCTGTCGAATTTCGCTCTAATCCTGCGTTTCTCTTTTTATTGCCAGAACCTCGCGGCAGTAGCGGATACTTCGTTTCACCGTTTCCTTTTCCAACTGCAGGGCTTTTTCCATGCTGTCGACCGGGATATCCATCTCGGTTTCAATGTTTATCCGTCGCATGGTTGAGCGGGTCTTTATAATTTCAAAGGCGCGCTGCATATCGATGTCGCCCTCACCGACAGCTGTGCCTGTCAATTTAAACCCATAGCGTTGGAATTCAATGCGGTCATCCCTGAAATGATTCGTAAAAGACCGCGGCGCCAGATTTTCAATAGCCTGCATGGGATCTTCCATTACCATCAAAGCATTCACGGTATCGATACAGGCGCCCACCACCGGACTGTCCACCCGGTCCAGTAACCACAGGATTTCTTCAGAGAAACTGTCGCAGTGGTTTTCCACCGCAATCCTGATGCCGGCAGCTTCAGCTGCCGGGGCTGACGCCTTTAATCTTTCCCCAAAGGATTTGATCTGCTCCATGACATCCGGATGAAAGCGGCTGGCAGACACCGGATGCGGTCGTTTTAAATCCATACTGACTTTTACGATATCTGCTCCTAGCGCCCGGGCCGTGGCAACGGCTTCATCGAGATCGTGCTGGATCCCGATACCCCTGTCGGCCAGATCCATGGAAAAGTTGTATTCGAGGTAAAGCCCGCGTTCCCGGGCGGCGGCACCTACTTCTTTCAGGTAAGAGGCATCCAGGTTCTCTAAAACACCGTCATCCAGGTGGAGCCCGTCAAGACCCAGCCGCACGGTTTCATCAAACAGCTCAAAAGTGCTCATCTGTCTGGGCCAGGGCAGTTTAAAGTCAGCCCAGGCCTGGCCAATACCATGCAAATAAAAGCTATACGTGTGTAAGCCGAGCAACATTTTTTCTTTCTCCCTAACAAGGACAGACAGAAGACAAAAGGGTATCTCGCAAAGACGCAAAGACTCTAAGCTTATTTATAGATAATTCATTCCGCTACTATTGAATGTTGGACTGAAAAACTCTCCAACACCTCAGATAATTAGCCTAGATTTTTTTTCCGGGCTTTGTGGCTTTGCGTGAGATAGAACTATTGCCGTGTTCAGAAAAAATGACGTTTGTGTCGATATCGTCATCGCCCATTAAAAATCGAACGGGACCTATCTTCGCATACCGATGAGAATAATTCAATTGTCATGCAAGATTAATATTCTAAATGAGGATATCGTTGGTAGAGCCAAACCTGAGATCTCTATTGACACATTATCAGGGTTTAAATATATTAAAATTTTTTGTAAAATAGGGCCGTTAAACTTGCAAATATTCTTTTTGGTTGCGGAGGTTTGAGAACCAATGACATTGCCCGAACAAATTCTGGATATCGATTTGAGCACCGGTATTTGGAAATTTTCCCCCTTTTCGGAAAAACTGGCCAGAGGTTACTTAGGTGGCCGTGGATTTAATGTAAAGTTTCTTTATGAAAATCTACCGGCAGGGATCGATCCATTGGGTCCCGGTAACATTCTCGTTTTTTCTTGCGGTTTGCTCACCGGAACCGCAGCGCCGGCATCCTCCAGGCTGCATATCAATGGGCTTTCTCCGCTCACCGGGCTGCTGGGGAGTTCAAATGTTGGCGGCGGTTTTGGCTTCAAACTTCGGTCCTGCGGCATTCAAAGCATGATAATTCGGGGGCGCGCTGCGAGACCTGTTTATATCTGGATAGATGGCGATTTTGTAGAGATCCGAAACGCCAAATCGCTCTGGGGATTGGATACCTGGGATACCCAAAAACGTATCAAGGCCAATTTAGGCAATGATAAATTAAAGATTTTGACCATCGGCCCCGGCGGGGAAAACGGTGCCCTCTTTGGTTGTATTATGACAGACAGGGATCATGCCGCCGGACGCACGGGTCTGGGTACCGTGATGGGGTCAAAAAATCTCAAAGCCATCGTTATAAAAGGGCAAAAACTCAAAATGCCTTTTCATTCCAAATCCAACGGGCGCGAAGCGATTAAACAGTACATTTCACAGATGAAAAACTCACCCCATTACAAAGGTGTTGTTAGCCACGGGGGTGCCGGTTACGTGAAGTGGGCCGATGATCTGGGTATTCTTGCAACCTACAACTACCGGCAAAACCATTTTGATGCAGCCGATCTCATCGACGGCAAGCACCTGGCAAAAAATATCACACGCTCCCATGGCTGTTATCATTGTCCGGTGCATTGTAAAGCTGACCTTGAATTTCGCACCAAGGATTCCAAACCGGTGCAGGCGGTCCGACCGGAGTTTGAATCCATGTTGTCCCTGGGTGCGAAATGCGGCCTGAAAGATCTGAAAGCCCTGGTACTGCTGGACAACTTATGTTCGCGAATGGGTCTCGATACCATTTCGACCGGAAATGTGATTGCGTTTGCAATGGATCTGTTCGAACGCGGCATCCTGACCCGTAAAGATACCGGAGGCCTTGACCTGACCTGGGGAAACCCAGTGGCCATGGAAAAGCTGATCCGGCAAATGGTTTCCCAAAAAGGGCTGGGTGCGATTTTATCACAGGGAGTTCGCCGGGCGGCCCAGTCCATCGGGCAGGGGTCTGAAAGATACGCGCCCCATATCAAAGGACTCGAAATGGCGGGCTACCATCCCTTTAACATTATGGGGACGGCCCTGGGATATACCATCTCCAGTCGCGGTGCGGATTTTGCCGATATCTATGCTACCCTGGAATACAAATGGCTGCCGGAAGAGGCGTCCAGAGCATTTGGTACACCGCATGCCGTTAATTTGGATTCAATTCACGGAAAAGCCCAACTGGTTAGACGGGCCATGATTGTAGGCGGCATTTTGGACAGCCTCGGTCTGTGTAAAGTGCCGGCATTGTGTCTTATCTGCAGTTTTGACCTTGTCGGAGAAGCAGACCTAACCGCTACCATAACCGGATGGCAGGTGGGGGTTTCTGAGCTTTTTACACTTGGTGAAAAGATCGCCAACCTTGAAAGGCTATTTAATCTGCGTCACGGGGCCAGCGATGCGGATGATCGGCTCCCGGATATGTTTTTTGATAAAGAATATAACTCCGGAATGAAACCGTCCAAGCCTCAGGAATGGATGGAACTCATGATAAAGGAATTCTATAGCGTCATGGGTTGGGACGAATGGGGGGTACCCACCCCGGAAAAATTGGCAGAACTTGCTATTTCAACCGTACATCTCCCCACCGAAACAGCGGCTTAAACGCGGAAAAGCCAGGCAATGGATCACGTTCATCAGGTTTGATTTTTCTTGGTTTTCGGTTGTTAAAGAAAAGCATTAATTAACATTTTAGTGTTTGGTGTGTGGACTCCATTAGTTCTTACGATTCACCAAACGCTATTTTTTATGAAGGATTCTTACTATGGCTGTATATGAATCAGGTTTTACACCCAAGTTGTCATTCTTATCTGTTGAAGACAAAACCCGCATTCACCGGGGGGTAATAGAGGTGTTGCGTGAGATCGGAATGAAAATTATGCATGAGGAGGCCCGGGCACTGTTGAAAAATGCCGGCTGCCAGGTCACCCAGGATGGGATGATCCAAATTCCAGCACAGTTAGTGGAAAAAGCAGCCAAGAGCGCACCGGAAAATATAGCGATTTACGACCGTTTGGAGAATCACGTGATGGATCTTGGTGGCCGGCGTTCATATTTCGGCACCGGATCGGATCTTATCTACTCGCTGGATTCAGAGGATATGACTCGTCGGCGATGCGTTCTGGATGATGTGGCCCAATCCGCCCGGGTTTCCGATGCGCTGTCCAATATTGATTTTATCATGTCCTTTGCCCATCCCTCCGATAAACCTCCGGAACGGGCTTACCTGTTTAGCTTTCAAGCCATGGCCAATAACTCCACTAAACCGATCGTTTGTACGGCTGAATGCCGTGATGATCTCTATGAGATATGGCAGATAGCTAATATTATCAGAGAAGGTGAGGACAACCTGCGGGCCAATCCCTATTTCATTCATTACGCCGAACCCATCAGCCCGTTGAAACACCCCGTCGACGGTCTCGATAAACTTATTTTTTGTGCTGAAAAAGGCATTCCTGTGATATATTCCCCTGCCCCCCTTGCAGGCTCCACGGCTCCGATGACGCTTGCCGGTCATGTGATCCAGGGACTGGCCGAATGTTTTTGCGGTCTGGTAATTCACCAGCTAAAGGCTGAAGGCGCACCCTTTATCATGGGAATGGGCCCCGCCGTGCTGGATATGGCCAGCGGTGAATGTTCTTACAATGCTCCGGAATTTCTAATGGGCTATATGGCGATGGTGGAAATGAGCCATTATTACAACCTGCCCAACTGGGGATACGCCGGAACAAGCGATTCCCAGATCCCTGACGAGCAAGCCAGTTTTGAAGCCGGGCTGCTCACCTTTATGGCTGCCATGGTGGGTTCAAATCTGAATCACGATGTGGGATATTTGGATTTCGGACGCACCGGCAGTTTGGAAATGATTGTGATATCAAATGAAATTATCGACCAGGTGCGCCGTATGCAGCACGGTATTCCAATGGATGATGATCAAATAGCCGTTTCTGTTATCAAAGAAGCCGGCCCGCAAGGCCAATTTATCACCCACGATCATACGGTATCACACTTGCGCGCCACTCAATGGCGATCCAAACTTTTTAGCCGAATGGGATTTGAAAATTGGGAGGAAGCCGGAAGCCAGAGCCTTTTACAGCGAGCGCAACAGCGGCTGGCGGAGATATCAGACAATCATCATGCGCCGTCCATACCCCATGAAAAGCAACGAGAAATCCAGACCCGGGTGGATCGATTCAAAGGAAGGTAAGCTGCATTGAATATGTTAACCACGACCGGAAAGCTAACATATTTATACCGGAGATCGGGACCATTATTTCGACGATAAAAAGTTGCGAGTTTCGGGTTAAAAGACGGTAAGATTCGGATTTCATCGCGCAACGCGCAACCCGGAACACGCAACGCAATCAAATTCCATCACTCCAATACTCCAACACTCCTGAAACGATTTGTCTAGCCAGAGCCCATAATCTCTGCCCTGAGACTATGCCCCCATAAAATCACGGCGTTGTAAGCCTGGCGTAGTATCCGTCTATTTCTTTTACAACCGCCTTATCAAGCTGCGGCACATGGTGGTTTTTGATAATGTGTTTAATTTTGATCCGGATGTCACCTCTGACCTCTGATTGATCCGGACTTTGCATTTTACGACCGAATAAATCGGAGTAATAGATCTTCTTGAAATTTTTCAGGGTATGATTTTCGGTGAGAAAAGCCCCACCGGGACCCACCTTCTCGATCACTCCCAGAGCCAATTCTTCGGAATCGATTGCGATGCCCTGGGTATAGTGTTTGATCGTTTCTATGATCTCATCGGAAAGGACAACCAGTTCCGGACAAACGTTGTTGCAGTGATCAGCCACGCCCACATCGTGAATGAGATTGGCCTTGCTCAGGATCGATGAAAAAATCTCCATGGTGGCTTCCGCCACCGCTTGTTCGTCCAGCTGCCTCGCATCGGTACATCCGGCCGTTCCGTAAAAGGGCAACCCATAATAGTCAGCCATTTCTGAAGCCGCCGCCACCAATAGATGTAATTCGGCAGCCCCATAACTGCCGATGGTAGATTTCATGTCCATGATAGACGGCATGGCACCGTAGATAAACGGGGCACCTTCATTGACCAGCTGGGTTAATACCAGCCCGGTCAATACCTCCGCATTGCACTGGACCAGACTGCCGGCAAAGCTCTGGGGGGAAGTCCCGCCCATCATGCAATAGGGCATATAAACGACCGGTATACGGTTTTTAGCGCTGATGGTTAACTTTTCGGTGCTTTCTTCAGGGTGGTTCAGCGGCGGGATCGGTTCACAGTAGTTGAAAACAAAGGGCTTTTGCTGGAGTTGGTCGTGACCTCCGGCAACAATGGCGGCCAGATCGATTACCTGCTGAAGCGATTGGATATCATTGGTACTGAAGTTTATGGGTTTGCTAAAATTTTTTAGGGTCTCAAAAAACGAGGTTAGCGTCTGGATTTCCGGGGGTACATCTCTGGCCAATCCTACCGATAGAACAAAATGGATGTTTGGAAGATAGTCGCCAATTTTGCACATCAGCGCTATATCTCTTTTTACAAAATCGCGAACTTGCCCGGTGAAAGGATCCACGATTTCGAGCATGTCAGCGTGGCATCCGAAATAGATGTTGTTGTTCTGACCAACACTCATTGCCGGTTCACCGGCACGATTGTATAAGATGAGCTCCTTGGGAACGGTTTTCAGGGCTTTACCCACAAGGGACCCGGGAATTTTCACCAGTCCATCGGGGCTGACCCCCGCACCGTGATCCAGAAAAAGCGTTAAGGCTCGTTGCCCGCCAACCCGCTGGCCGATCTTTTCCATTAGATGTATACTGGCCGCATGAATTTGATCTATTTTTCCCCGATCCAAAATACTAAAATTAATATTTCTGTTCGTTAATGTCGTCATTCAGACCTGTGCGGCTGCTTGAGCCAGAATCTCCTGTATTTTGGTTTTCTTTTCCGCTTCCAACGGCCTGGGATGATGCTCCTTAAGTATTTCTTTCACACGGGTATTTAAACGCTGGCCCAGGGTAGTGGCACCGGACGCCAACCACTTTTCCCTTATATTGCGGTCCAAAAGGTTCGGGTACCAAAAGTCTCGAAAGTTCGCCAAAGTTTGATCTGTTTCTAAAAAGTGACCGCCGGGACCCACTTCGTGAATCTCGTCTACCATCAGGGTGTCTTCGTCGACATCGATTCCCTTCATCAAATTGTCCGTCATGGCTATCAGCTCATCCGTCAACACCATCATTTCAAAAGATATGGTCAGTCCACTCTCCACATACCCGACATCGTGAATTAAGTTAGCACCGCTCAGTTTGGCCATCATCACAGATAGCATGGCCTCCAGGGCGGCCTGCTCATCCATGACTTTTGCATCCGAGCAGCCAGCATAGCCCCAGGTGGGGATGCCATACCAGCGGCCCAACTCGGCAATTGCAGCCTTGGTGAGCTGAAATTCGGGTGACGCATAACAAATTTGCGACGCAAGCATGTCCAAATGATGAACACCGGCTCCAAAGACAAAAGGAGCACCGGGTTGTTTTAACTGGTGCACGGCTATACTGCTGAGAATCTCGGCCAGTGACATGACCAGTCCCCCCGCCATTTTTATAGGGCCGGTGCCGCCCATCAACGGCGCCGGTGAATGTACGATCGGCAGGCGATTTTGGGCCATCAACAGCAACTTGTCCACCGCAGATTCGGTTTGTTTCAACGGAGAGCTGGGCTCGGCGTACAAAAGGATATGCTGCTGCTCAACCAGTGCCTGGTAACCGCCTGCTGCAGCTGCTGCCATATCAATGGCGCGTTGACAGCTGGCTTTATCGTTGGTTACAAAGACAATCGGTTTGA
>CAMYNZ010000068.1 GCA_947259865.1 uncultured Desulfobacterales bacterium
AGGGGACGGCGAAGGCAAAGCAATCTGCTTTGAGCAATATTATCGGCAATTATAACTCCTAATAACTGTGTCCCCTCACGCCTCGCCTAAGAGGCTCTTTATGGCGCACAATGGGGCAGCAAAGGAAAAGAAATCAGCCGCATGGCTGCATAAGCAAAATCATAATAGATGTGCTACAGCTCTGCCAATTATTTCGTACCCGCAAGGATTGAGATTCTTTAGCTTTCCGCCCTCTCAGCGGAAAGCTAAAAGAGAACTTTCTCTGCGGACTCCGCGCCTCAGCGGTGAATCTATAAAATCTGGAGTTTAACCAAAATGCCAAAACCGATCTATCTGGACTACAATGCCACCACGCCGCATGACCCCCAGGTCATAGAGGCCATGCGGCCCTTTTTCGAGACAGACTTCGGTAATCCCTCCAGTTCACACTGGTACGGTATTGCCCCTAAAAAAGCCGTCGATACCGCGCGCATTCAGGTTGCCGAAATCCTCAACTGCGAACCGAGGGAAATCTTTTTTACCAGCGGTGGAACTGAATCCAATAATCATGCCATTCGGGGTATTGCCCGCATGCTGCGGGATAAAGGAAATCACATTATCACCAGTACCATCGAGCACCCGGCGATTCTGGAAGTTTGCAAATTTCTGGAGCGGGACGGATTTGAAACGACGTATCTCCCTGTAAACCTCGATGGTTTAATCGATCCCGCCGATGTGGAGAATTCGATCCGATCCACTACGATTCTGATCACTATCATGCACGCCAATAATGAAGTCGGAACAGTGCAGCCCATCGAAGAAATATCCAAGATCTCGGCACAAAACAACATTGTCATGCACACCGACGCCGCTCAATCTTTGGGTAAGATAGCTACCGATATTCGGGAATTGGGCGTACGTTTACTATCGGCGGCCGGACACAAAATATATGCTCCCAAAGGAGTCGGGGCTCTATTCGTTCGCTCGCCACTGAAACTGGAGAAATTCTGTTATGGCGCCGGACAGGAGATGGGCTGGCGGGCCGGAACTGAGAATGTAATGGAAATCGTCGGATTGGGAAAGGCTTGCGAGGTAGCGAGGCAAGGCTTGCAGGAAAACATGGATCACATGAAAGTGCTGCGTGATCGCCTGCAGGAAGGGCTTTCGAGCCGGCTTGATGACGTCAAACTCAACGGTCACCCGGAAAGGCGCCTCCCCAATACACTGAGCATTTCATTCAGGGAATTGGAGGCCAACCGGATCCTGGAAGAAATCGGATTAGAAGTTGCGGCTTCGGCCGGCGCCGCCTGCCACTCGGACAGGGTTGAGGTTTCGCATGTCCTCGAAGCCATGGGAATTCCGTTGGACTGGGCCAAAGGAACCCTGCGGTTTAGTGTCGGGCGAATGACGTCGGTGCAAGAAATTGATACAACCATCGATGTGGTTGTCCGTGCCGTTTTGAAGTTGAGGCAGGGCGGCGTTTAGGTTGCAGGTGTCGTCTTTCGAAAATACATAACAGAATTTATCATACGGTTTGATCCGCCAGAGTACGTTGGCGGACTAGTCCGCCGGAGATCTTTGGCGGATTGCGAGCGCTATTTGTGTATTTTAGCCTACTCCCGGGCAATCTTTGAAACCTTGCCATCCAGCGCCTCCATAATATCTCCCGGTCTCAACAGCAGCATCGTACCCCGTTGTCCGGCGTTAATCAAAACACGGTCAAATTGAAGTATAGACTCCTCAATCACAACCGACAGGCTTTGTTTTACACCAAAAGGACTGATTCCCCCAACCTGATAGCCGGTCAGACGCTCTGCTGTTTCCGTAGCCGCCATCACGGCTTTTTTAACCAAGCATATCCTGGCAATACCTTTTAGATCAAGCTGTTTATCCCCCGGCAAGAGTGCCAGTAGGCACTTTTTGTTCCCCAAATCCACCACTAGGGTTTTAACAGTTTTTTCGAGGGCAAACCCGGTGGCCCGGGCAGCAAATTCAGCACCTTTTTCTGCATGCCTGTATCTGACCACCTCAAACGGGATGTTTTTCTCTTCAAGAAACTTTATGGCACGGGTAGACATAATAATAAAATAAATAGAATATGATGGTATCACTGCCTCGATTCATGGCTAATTCCTGAAGCCGGCTTATGTCAAGAAAATTTATAAAACAGCAGCCACTTTTTGACAATCAACATGGAAACTGCTAACAGTGAAAAAATGACAGGCATATGGCAAGAAAGGTAACCTACTATATAAGGGGGTAATCATGATTGTCGGTGTTTTGAAAGAGATCAAGGCTGAGGAAAACCGGGTGTCCATGACCCCGGCCGCAGTTGAGATGATGACAGTAAGGGAGCACACGGTTCTGGTGGAAACAGGAGCCGGCACAGCCAGCGGATTCGAGGATGCCGCCTTTGGCAGGGCCGGGGCTTCGATCATTGAAACGCCGCAGGAGATATACGAGCGGGCTGAAATGATTATGCGGGTAAAAGAACCCCAGCCTTCCGAATATCCGCTGCTACGTAGCGGTCAGATCTATTTCGCTTACCTGCATTTAGCTGCATCAAAGCAGCTCACCCGGGCGCTGATCAAGGCCGGAACAATCAATATCGCTTACGAAACAATCCAAAAAGCAAACGGCGCGTTACCGTTGCTTACCCCCATGAGCGAGGTCGCGGGACCGATGGCGATTCAGGAGGGCGCCAAATATCTTGAAATGGTCCAAGGCGGGCACGGCATTTTGCTGGGTGGGGTGCCGGGGGTTGATCCCGGCACGGTGTTGATCATCGGGGGCGGCGCTGTCGGCATCAACGCTGCCAAAAAGGCCTGCGGAGTGGGTGCAAAAGTTTATGTGCTTGATATTAATTTGGATCGCCTGCGATATCTAAGCGACGTTATGCCCAACAACTGCCACCCATTGATGTCCGATCCGGCAGCAATCCGCAAACTCATCAAAGAAGCCGATGTTGTGGTGGGATGCGTGCTTGTCCCGGGAAGTCGGACCCCCACATTGGTCAACCGCGGCATGCTGAAAACCATGAAAAAAGGTGCGGTACTGGTGGATGTTTCTATTGATCAGGGCGGTTGTTTTGAAACTTCCGAGGAGACCAACCACGCCGAGCCGACTTACATAATTGATGGCATCGTCCACTATGCCGTTAGTAACATGCCGGGAGCCGTTCCCAAAACCGCAACTCTGGCACTGACCAACGCAACCCTGCCCTATGCCGTCGAAATTGCCAACAAGGGCTGGAAACTGGCTATGCAGGAAAACCCTGAAATCAAGTGCGGCGCCAATATTGTCAACGGCAAGTTAACTTACAAAGGCGTGGCAGACGCAGTCGGGCTTGAATACACACCCATTGGATCGCTTATCTGATCGTGCGTATATTTTCGAACCCGGCCTATTCGGGAGCCGGATAGCATTGCCGGCGGTGGATTAATGCTTATTGTTTCAGATTGAAGACGTTTTATAAATGTGGCGCCATGCAACAATCAACTCATAAGCCTCGCATAATTCAGCACGCAATAATCCAGGGTATAACACTGGCAACCATCGGATCTTTGCTTTTGATGTTTGGATGCAGCGAGTTGGCAGAATCAGCAAAGGAGCAAGACAGCATGAAGATTGCGGATAATACAACGGTATCAACCACCGAAAAAATATATAAACTGCCCCCCATAGATGCGGCTGCACCAGTTGAAACCGAAACGGCGACCTTTGCATTGGGTTGATTCTGGGGTCCGGATTCCCGGTTCGGGAGTATCGAGGGTGTTATTCGCACCCGTGTCGGTTATAGCGGTGGGTCAAAGAAGGACCCGACATACCGCAGCTTGGGGGATCACATTGAAACCCTCCAGATTGATTACGATCCCATACAAATTTCCTACAGCGAACTTTTGGACATATACTGGAAGAACCACAATCCGACCCGCCGCCCGTGGTCGCGGCAATACATGTCGGTAATTTTCTATCACAACCAGGAACAGAAAAACCTGGCGATCAAAACAAAAGATCGTGAATCTGCGCGACTTGTAAGCAAAATCTACACCGAGATCGTAGCGGCCGAAAAATTTTATCTGGCCGAAGACTATCATCAAAAGTACCGCCTGCGGCAAGATCGTGACATTATGGGCGAGTTCAACGCCATGTATCCGAACGTTAATGATTTAGTCAATTCGACGGCCGCAGCCCGTGTAAATGGATATCTTGGCGGACACGGGTCATTGCTTACGCTCAAAAAAGATCTGGAAAAAATAGGCCTATCCCGGGAAAGCGGACAGAAACTGATAGGCTTTGTGAAGGCATATAATAACTAGGTTTTCTATTCAGGGTGCCGGCGGCTTTAAATAAACCCTGACATTCTGGGGTGTGACGCTAGCGACTTTTACACCCAAGGGCACATCAACATTTTTTGCCGCCAGCTTGATTAGATGATTCCCCTCTTTAAGATTGGCCAGATCGACATGAATCCGCACATCCTTCTCGTCCAGGACCTTGACGCTGTTTCTTGGCCCCGAAAGTCTGAGTCTGACTGACTTTGCAGATTTTTCGTCCAGAACCAGTGTAGCGGGAATATTTGCATACTGAATCGAAGCGGCAATGCTGATATTGGCATCCTGCTGACTGGCAAGAACCAACCAGGCCACGGCAACCAGCCCCAGGGCTCCCAGCTTGTATCGCCAATTCTCGACTACGGTGCTCTTTACAAATTCTTTGATCTCCGGAGCCGGGCTGTCCGGTACCCCTAACCAGGCAATCAGTTGTGCAGATAAAGCCTCGGGGGTATCCCATGTCCTTAGTTCACTGTTGGTGACAGTCGAAACCTCAGACCGCTCTTCGGAAACCACCAGGCACAATGAATCGGTGCGCTCAGAGAGACCCAGTGCAGCCCTGTGACGGGTTCCGTAATGTTCGGGCAAATCTTCTCGGTTGGATAAAGGTAAAATGCCGCCCATCTGGGTAAGACGATCCTGACTGATAACAACGGCGCCATCGTGAGCCGGGGCCTGGCGGTTAAAGATGCTTTTGATCAGGGTGGGCTCCGGGAGGGCCATAATGGTTTGGCCGGAATGTATAAATTCGTCTGGATTGTCGTCCCGGGCAACTACGATGAGCGCTCCTGTTTTCTCTGCTGCCAGATCAAAAACAACCCGGGCCAACGTTTCAGCAAAGGCTCTTTGAATGGAAGGCCTTCGCGTTCGAAGGAAACGAAGTGGGCTGACCTTCTCCAGAACCTGTCTGATCTCAGACTGGAAGAGAATTAACAAAAGGATTAATAATACTTGCCAGAGTATTTGAAATACCCGGGTGGTTAGAAACAGACCCCACAGTTTCGCCAGGGAATAAATTCCTCCCAACACCGCCAGACCGATGAGGACCCGAAGTGCGCGCGATTCTCTAAACCAGATGTAAAGCTGATAGGTCACCAGGGTCAGAAATAGGATATCCAGAATATCCCGCCATGAAGGTATGGGGATCATTTGAAGCAGGGTCATAAAGTTCTCCCAAGAACACTAGAAGCCATCTCAAAAACCCGTCTAAAGCTCGATGGCTGCGTTGCGAGCCAGCCCAAAATGCTCACATACTACCGTGTATGCTCCGCTTTTGCGCTGCCCCGCGCCTTGCCCTCGAACTTGATCCAGATTTTTGAGCTGGCTTCAAGTGTCATGTCCCAGGAATAGCTTTAAATATACTTGCAGCGATTTGAAATCCTTTCAAACCTTGTGCTGAATTTTGTAATATATTTGCGGGCCACAGCACTAGAAAGGGTTTAAAATCTCAAAATTTGTCCACGGTCGAATGCGGTAAAATTAATCCATATCAATCTCCTTCATAGGGTTTGCCGCACTCTTTGCAGCGACCATCGGTGCCGATTACACCGATGCAGTTGCCGTCACTGCATAACTTTCGGCTCTCCCAGTCACTATCATCTCGGATCTCTTCATCGGTATCTATTTCAGTGTCGACCACCGTTTCTTCCTCCTCAATGGAGCTGTCTGAATGATCCGAAAATTCAGGGCTTGGCCCGGACTGAACGGATTCTATCGTCCAGGCCAATTTGCCCTCATACTGTTTGCCGCACTCTTTGCAATTGCCATCCGTTCCGATTACACCGATACAATTTCCATCGCTGCATAACACCCGGTTATCCCAGTCGATGTCTACCTTTGATTTTTTGGCTGCCCTTGATTTAGATTGGTGCTTACTCATCTTCTAATCTCCATTAAAAATTATCAATTGTGAATCGAAATGAAGACCTCGTCCATGCATTTGTAATGCCTGATATTTAAAATAATGATTTTAAGATAACACCATGGTATTACAAACTCAATACCATTTTTTTGTTTGCAAATCTGGAAAAAACCATTAATTTACGATAAACGAACAGAGCATGTACCCGCAAAACCTCAGGAGACAGCCATGTCTGACAAATTAATCACGTTGGAAGATCAGGAAGGTCCCTTTCAAATGGTTTTCAAGCGGTTAATTCGAATGGTTCCGGAAAGAGACAAAGAAGATAAAAAATTACAGCGATTGATTGCATTTCGATTGAGAATAGACGGTGAGGCTGCGACAGCAGAATATCTGATTCGAAAAATTAAGGAAGCCATAAAATGCGCTCACACCAGCAGTTTTTACGACTTTTTGAAAGATGATTTTCCACAGACAAGCTGTAACGCTTCCGGTAAAAATTCAGACCCTCCCGGTGCCGCCTGAATTTGAATAGACTATTTAAAAATTGAGTCTGATTTCAGACCATCTCGAATTATAGTCTACCGGGCAAATAATCTGACGCTAAAGGATCATTATATGAAGTTTTATATAGTGGAAAAAAACATCGGTGATGATGTAACTCGGCAACAAACTGAAAAAGTGATTGAAATGTTGCAGGAGCGTGGATGGGATGTCGAATACGGAGTGGGCAAAAACAAACCCACCGATATCTCGGAATTCGGCCGGGAAGAAGCAATTTATCAGGACTTTGCGGACGAATTTATGACCTGCATTGCTCAACTTGAAAGCGATATTCAGCCTGAATAAATTAGGGTCTGTATTCATCCAAGGGTCCATTATAAGGAAAAAACGTATGCATTACGAAGGCAACATCATCAGACCTCCCAGTGAGGCCAACAGTATCTTGCTTCAGATTACTGTCGGTTGTTCCCGTAACAAGTGCACCTTCTGCGGCACCTACACAAGCGAACGATTCCGTATAAAACCGGACGCGGTGATTATGGAAGATATTGCCTTTGCCGCCAGATACTGCCGGCGACAACGCCGGGTATTTCTCTGCGATGGTGATGCATTGATTATACCTCAAAAACGGCTCTTGAAGATTCTGGCGGAAATAAAAAAACAGCTGCCCTGGGTCACCCGGGTGGGTCTTTATGCCAATGCCAAAAGCATCGATATGAAAAGTCCTGCGCAACTGAAGGAACTCAAAGACCATGGCATCGGCATTGCCTATATGGGTCTTGAGACCGGGGATGATGTAACCTTGAAAAAAATAAACAAGGGAGCGCCCGCCAACGTCATGATTGAAATGGGAAAAAAAATTCGGGCAGCTGGAATTAAACTATCAATTACTGTGCTTCTCGCAATCGCGGGCAGAGAACGCTCTCAAATCCATGCCAAGGAAACAGGAAGAGTTCTCTCGGAAATAGACCCCGAATATGTGGGCGCGCTAAGCCTCATGTTGATTCCCGGTACCCCTCTGTGCCGGGATTTTGATTCCGGTAAATTTACCCTGATCGAACCCGACGAAATGCTGCGCGAGTTGCGAACCATGATCGCCCACACCGATCTATCACGGGGACTTTTCCACGCAAATCACGCATCCAATTACCTCCCCATAAAAGCCCGAATGCCAAGGGATAAAGAAGCAACCCTGAATTTGATAGATGAGGCTTTGTCCGGCAAAATCGCCTTGAAACCCGATTACTTGCGGGCGCTTTAAACGTTCAGTGTTAAAAATCCACTTAAAAAATAACAGGTAAACCTTGCATCCTGGGCCAAATAATTGTATCAAGCCGTTCAATATTTTCAAATGAACGCACCTGAGGAGAATTTTCATGGATTTTAAAATAATGCTCACCACTTTCGGTATGGTATTTTTAGCGGAGCTCGGCGACAAGACGCAGCTGGCCACGTTTTGCCTATCGGCCGATTGTGACTCTAAAATTTCCGTATTTCTGGCAGCGGCCGGCGCTTTGATTTTAAGCTCTCTCATTGCGGTTTTTTTCGGCGAAGCAGCCAGCCGGTTTGTACCGGCGATATACATAAAAATCGGTGCCGGCTTTTTCTTTATTTTAGCAGGCGCATGGATATTGTATTCTGCTGCGCGTGTAATTTACAGCTAGATTAACTACCTCAGGGGTCGGGTATTTTTTTCACGCCAAGATGCCGGGTTGTTGCCTGCCAAGCCCGACAGCGGCAACTACCTTATATTTTACTACCGGCGGTTTACAACTATCACTCGAACAAGAACCGCCGCCGTGTTTTGCCTATTTAGGCGGCAATAGCCCTCTGCCGATTAGAACCACCGGGGCGATCATCTTGGCGTAAAAAAAACACCCCGACCCCTGAACTACCTAAAGTTTCCGTATGCTAAAAATTCGAACTCAGCTTTCCGCGATTCCACTGGCCGGTCCGCTGATCATGTTAGCCTCAGCGCTGCTGTTTACAGTTCACAACGGTTTTATCAAGATAATCGGCCCGTCATTTAGGGCCTGGGATATTGCTTTTTATCGCTTTGGATGCGGGCTGTTGATATTGATCGCCATCTTTGGATGGCGAAATAACCCCTTTAAGGGACACAACCCGGGTCTTTTGATTATTAGAGGAATCACCGGCTCCATTGCTTTTCTGTCGCTGATCACCGCCATTCGACATATCCCCCTATCAACAGCGTTGGTCTTATTTTACGCTTTCCCGGCCTTTGCTGCTTTTTTTTCACAGCAACTTTTCGGGGAAAAAATTTCCAGAGCTGAAATTGTATTTATTCTGGTAGCGCTGGGCGGAGCAACGGTGATATTCGATTATGAATTCGGCGGAGCAGTTTTCGGACAATTTATGGCTCTGTCGGCCGGCGTCATGGCGGGACTCACGGTAAGCATCATTCGCAAACTTAGGGCCAGTAATGGCTCAGTAATCATATACCTTTATTTCTGTATCCTGGGTACCATCATTACCTTTCCTTCTTATATTGCCGATCCCAGGATACCGGCCTCAGCCATTGAGTGGATTTGTGTCGGTGGTATCGTAAGCACTTCTTTGGTGGCACAACTGCTTATGACCCATGGATTTCAATATTGCAAAAGCTGGGAAGGCGGCCTTTATTTGATGAGTGAAGTTATTTTCACTTCGTTGTTAGGTATTCTTTTTTTCATTGAGATTGTAGACTGGCGCTTCTGGGCGGGCGGGCTGCTGATTTTCGGAAGCGCTGTCGGACTCAATCAAATTCGAGCCAGGGGCGCCAAACCTGTCGCTAATTTCTCCAGGTGACGGAGATGTCACACGGTGAGCAGGCCCGAAGCTTTATAATTTAGGATCATCTCCCGATTAGTTGGAATTAAATAGCATTAAATAAGAAAACATTCATAGATAGAGCAGTAGATAACCTAAAGGATGCAAGGGGTCAAGCCCGCCACATAGACGGCGGGCTTGAATCCTTGGACTCTTGAACCCTTTTTCTCCAACTAAATTGGAGAAGAACCATTTTTTTTTGGCTGGTCTTTAAGATTAAGGTACATCATGTGGAAAATTGCGATATTGATTTGGGCGATATTACTCTCAGGTGACGTCTATAGTCAAAGCGAAATGTCTGAAGGCCTTGAATTCTCAAATCATCCGTCATTGGTTAAAAGCCTGAGGATCAACGATAAACTGGAATTTTGCGGGGAAACAGCACCGCTGGACGTTCAGGAGGTTCGCGAGCGATTGGAAAAAGAACTCCTGTTGACGTTGGCTGACCGCCCGCAGGTTATCTTGTGGATAAAACGGTCCAATCGATACCTGCCGCTTATTGAAAAAATGCTCACTGAAAATGGCTTACCCGATGATCTCAAATACGTGGCGATTGTAGAAAGTGCCTTAAGACCCCATGTCGGTTCACCCAAAGGAGCCATCGGGTTCTGGCAATTTATGGAAGGAACCGGCCAAATTTATGGCCTGAAAATAGATGCCGAGATGGATGAGCGCAGAAACATATTTAAGTCAACCCATGCCGCCATTCAGTATTTTAAAGCGCTCTACCAAGATCTGGGATCCTGGACCCTCGCAGCGGCCGCTTATAACATGGGCGAAGAAGGGCTCAAGGCGGAAATATTGGCGCAAAAAAACGATAATTATTACCAGCTGTATTTATCGCTGGAAACCCAAAGATATATATTCAGGATCATCGCTGCAAAATTGATATTGTCACAGCCGGAAAAATATGGATTTCGATTGAATCCGGATGATTTATATCCGCCGCTCCAATTTGACCGTGTTGTATTTGAATGCAACCAAAAAACTCCTATTCACGTTATAGCCGGGGCAGCCGGCACCTACTTCAAAGTAATTAAGGATTTAAATCCCGAAATCAGGGGACACTTCCTGATGGAGGGTCATCACGCCCTTCTGGTTCCCAAAGGGAGTGCTGCAGATTTTCACACCAGATATGAATTGGCGCTGGAAGATTGGGTGGCTAACCGCAATGAGCAGATCTACTTTGTTCAAGAAGGTGACAATCTTTCCTCTATCGCCGCGCGTTACAATGTGCCCTTACCGGCCTTGTTGATCTGGAATAATTTAAATCCCAACAGACACATTCATCCAGGGGATCGACTGGTATTATATCCGCCGGATAACATTGACGAAAAAACAAAATTAGAATCTGATGATACTCCCCATGATTAGCCTATGATTCTTGAACACTTTGCTGAATAGTTAGGGAAGGCCAAAAAAAAACAGGGTCGAAATCGACCCTGTTCTTCAGGAATTTTTTAATCCTTTATAAAATCGGGCTTCCCTAAATGCCGTTATTCTCAGCCGGTCAATGGTTTCACCACTTGATTAGAATGCCCGCCAGAAAAGATGCACGCACATCCGAGAAGCCAAGATTGAAATCGTATTTAATTGTAAAAGAAGCATTGACGAGCGTTCAACACGTTCCGTCAGTTTGAGAGTTATATATACAATTTCCGTGCCACATATGTAGATAGAATATATTTATAATATATACAGATAGTTAAGTTGAAAATCCAAAACTAGGAAATCGCCAAAAGTGACAAATATCGTCACTTTTTGTGCCCCAAAATGTCAATAACCCGTTATTCAGGCCGTCTGAGTGCCAAAGATTTGACATTTTAAAGCCTTATCTCGCGCAATTGTCTGAAAACAACTGCTCACAGATCCCGATTTAGCGGGCACGTATTAAATCCCCATAAATAAGATACAGAAATAATGGCAATTTAGGGCACTTCAACCGGTGCGGTTTAGATATAGCAGGATTGAACCATCAAACTTTGTAGGTATTCCTTGGCGGTTTTGTCAAATGATGGGGTTGTATACCGTATATGGTAAAAGGTAGATCCTTTAATACCATATACGGTATAAATCGGGGTTACATTCTGACTCTCTTACTCTCCGGATCATAGGGGGCTTTTAGGTGAACCTTGGCCGGAATAAGTTTGCCTTCAACGTCGATTTGGTATTTGCCGGATAAAATCCACTCATCATCAATTCCATCCGGGTTTTCGAGGTAACCCATACCGATGGCAGACCCCAAATAGTGAGCATAGGCACCATGGGTGTTCTCGCTGACTTTTACACCATTTCTAAGAATCGGTTCATCATGATATAGGAGCGGTTCGGGATCCTCCAGGGTAAATAATACCAGCTTTCGCGTCAAACCGGATTCAGTCTGTTTCACCAGCGCATCCTTGCCGGCAAAGTCTCCCTTGTCCAGTTTAATGCAAAAACCTAGCCCGGCTTCAAAGGGTGTGTCATCGGGGGTAATGTCCGCTCCCCAGTGGCGGTATCCCTTTTCCAAACGAAGCGAATCCAGGGCGTGCAGGCCGACCAATTTCAAATCGAACTTCTCACCCTCCCCCATCAGGGCATCGAATATGTTGTTCGAAAACTCGGTCGGAATGTAAAGTTCCCATCCCAGTTCCCCGACAAAAGACATTCTCATCACCATCGGCCTGGCATAGGCGACATCGATTTGCTGGGCGGTGGCGAAAGGAAATGCATCGTTGGAAAGGTCGGCATCGGTCAGGGTTGACAGCACATCTCTGGCCCGGGGCCCCATTACCGCCAGCATGGTGTAGGCCGAAGTGACGTCCGTCAGAAACGCATGAGCGTCTTCCCGGAGGTGACGACGGATCCAATCAAAATCCCGGGTTCCTGTTGCCCCGGGGGTGACGATAAAGTATCTGTCCTCACTCAACCGGGTAACGGTCACATCGGCCTCAATGCCCCCTCTTTGGTTTAAAAACTGAGTATACACCACTTTGCCTTCCGGAACGTCCAGGTTGTTGCCGCAGATGCGTTGCAATTCCGACAGGGCATCATGGCCTTGCACCAGGAAATTGGCCATGGAGCTCAAATCATAAACGCCCACATTTTCACGAACAGCCATGTGTTCTGCGGCTGAATATTCGAACCAGTTCTGGCGTCCCCAGCTGTACACGTACTCTGCTCTTACGCCCTGAGGGGCAAACCAGTTGGCCCGCTCCCAACCGGCGACTTCGCCAAAGCAGGCCCCCTGTTGAGCCAGCCTATCATGAAAAGGGGTTCGGCGAACATTGCGAGCGGTCTTGCGTTGATTAAAGGGCCAGTGATCGGCATAAAGAAGGCCGACGGCCTCGGTTGTGCGGTCATAAAGATAGCGGGCATTGGCCTGCCAGCCGTAAAAGCGTCTGATATCCACGGACCACAGATCCTCCTCCGGATAGCCCTGGTCAATCCACTGGGCCAGCGCTTTGCCCGAACCGGCGGCACTGGCGATACCCACTGAATTCATACCGGCAGCCACAAAGAAATTTGTCACTCCGGGAGCTTCTCCAAGCATATAGGCATTGTCCGGTGTGAAGCTTTCCGGTACGACCGTCAGATGTCGCACCTGGGCCGTCTCAAGAACCGGGCAGCGTTTGATGGCGTTATCCATAAATATCTGAAATTGATCCCAGTCTTCATTGAGTTCGGTAAATGCGAATTGATCCGGTATGCCTTTCATACCCCAGGGTTTTGCTACCGGTTCAAACCCTCCCATAAGCAAACCGCCGGTCTCTTCCCTGAAGTAAATGTAGCCGTCCATATCCCGCAATACCGGCAAATCTTTGGGGACCCCTTCTATGGGGGTCGTCACAATATGCATGTGTTCGGCTGCCTGCAATGGAACGCTCACACCGACCCATTTGCCAATCTCGCGGGCCCACATACCGCCGCAATTTACCACGATCTCGCAATTAATCATGCCCCGGTCCGTAATCACAGCGCTGACCGCACCCTTTTTTAACTGAATATCGGTTACCTTGACGTCTTCGAATATTTTGGCACCACCCGTGCGGGCGCCTTTGGCCAGTGCCTGGGCCGTATCCACTGGATTGGTTTTAGCATCGTTGGGCTGGTAATAGACAGCTTCAAGATCATCCGTGTACAGAAATGGCCACATGACGCTCGCCTCCCCAAGGCTGATTTCCTCCATCTCGATTCCAAAAGCCCGGGCCATGGCCATCGAACGATCATATTCGCTTTTACGCTCTTTTGTCTGGGCCACTCGAAGGGAACCACATTTTACAAAACCGGTGTGTTGACCGGTTTCTTCCTCCAGCCGGGCATAAAGCTCCGTGCCGTATTGGGCAAGCTTGGTCAGTGAACTTGTTGCCCACAACTGCCCTACCAGGCCGGCCGCAGCCCAGGTCGTGCCCGAAGTCAGGGCTTTGCGTTCAAGCAACACCACGTCTTTCCAGTTGAGTTTGGTTAAATGATAGGCCACGCTGCAACCAACAATACCGCCGCCGATAATAACCACCTGCGCATGCTCCGGAAGTTTTTTCGCCATTTCAACACTCCTTTTCGCTTGAGTAAATGGGATCTTCGGTAACCTTGTTTTGATTACGGCCAATCTGCATTAGAGCAACAAAATATAATATTCTTACCGCCGGCCTTCACGGTTTTGCAAGGCCATTTTGCCTGGATTGAGAATATTGTTGGGATCCAGCATTTTTTTTATGCCGCGCATGACATCCATAGCGACGGGATCGTGTTCCAATGTCATGTAAGGCGCCTTGGCCAAACCGATCCCGTGCTCTCCGCTTAAAGTGCCGCCCAAATTACAGGCGAGTTCGAAAAGTTCGTCGGCCGCCCGGTGTACCCTATCCACCTGGTCGGGGTCGTAAGCGTTATACATGATCTTGGGGTGGAGGTTCCCGTCGCCGGCATGTCCGAAAACAACGAACGGAAGATGGTATTTTCCGACAATATCCGATATGCGCGTCAGAAGTTCGGGGACCTTGGAAATGGGGACGGTGATGTCCTCTGACAGGTTATTGGTTCCAAGTCTGGCGGCTACGCTGCCGGCTGATTTGCGGGCTTTCCATAATTCCTCGGTCTCATCGGCTGTCTCGGCCATTCGGATTTCAGTGGCGTGGTTTTTCCTGAGCGCTTCGATCACCTTTTCCATCTGGTAGGCGGTTTCGTCGTCGGTATAGCCGTCGGTTTCCACTAACAACATGGCAGTAATATCGGGGACGTTCATATCCGCATGCTCACGAAGTACCCGGATGGTGTTTTCGTCGAGTATTTCAAGAACGCTCGGAATGATTCCCGAATGCATGATATCGGTTACGGCCTGTCCGGCTTGTTTGAGGCTGGCAAAATAGGCCAGGCTTGTCTTCACAGCCAGTGGTTTCGGGTTTATCTTTAAAATGATCTCGGTCGCGATACCGAGGGTGCCTTCGGAACCCACAAAAAGCCGGGTCAAATCATAACCCGAAACGGACTTCATGCACTTTGAACCGGTGTTCATGATTCGCCCATCCGGCAAAACGACTTCCAGCCCTAGCACGTAGTCCTTGGTCACACCGTATTTGGCCCCTTTCATGCCACCGGCGTTGGTGGCCACATTGCCGCCGATAGTGCAGACTTTGCCGCTGGCAGGATCCGGCGGAAAGAAAAAACCATGGGGTTCCAGCGCTTTTTGCAAATCGGCATATACGACACCCGGTTGGACGACGGCCAAACGATCGACAATCTTAACGTCCAGTATCTTATTCATCCGGCACAAATCTAAAACCAGGCCGCCGTGCAAAGGGACGGCCGCCCCGGCCATGCCGGTACCAGCCCCCCGCGGAATCACTGCAAAGCGATGTTTGTTGGCCAGAGCCAGGACCCCGGAAACCTGTACTGCGCTGGTCGGCCATATTGCCGCCTCAGGCCTGTGTTTGTGGCTGGACGCGTCGTATGAATACGATACCAGGTCAATTAAAGCGTCGCTGAAGTTTTCTTGGCCTACGATATCAATCAAAGCCTGTTTGATGCGATCATCCATTATACAATTATGCTCAACCTGAATTTCGAATCCGTAATAATCTGTAAAGCTATATATGTCAACAGCAGGCGCAAGATCTCACCATGCTGTCAAAGTTGCGCTAAAGGGCAACGATTATATCATTCATACTTTACCCATACAAATATTTAAAGATTTGATCAGTGATCATAATAGATAAGTATGATAAATATACAAGGATAATGGTAAATTAAAGAAAAAAATGACGATAAATCATAACAACAGTACAATAGTGGATTCGTCAAATTATACTTGACATTTATACCGTTCTAATTTAAATAAAACAGTTTTTAAGATTCTGCATTAAATGATCCCCAGTAGCTCAGTTGGCAGAGCAGATGGCTGTTAACCATCGGGTCCGCGGTTCGAGTCCGTGCTGGGGAGCCAAACATTAAAGCCCGGTCAATTTTGACTGGGCTTTTTGTTAGGAAAAATCATGCCATTTTGGATTTAGATCATTCAGAGGACTTTAAACTTCAAGACTTCAGGGTCGCCCCTAGTTTTCTGGTTTTGTACTTCGATCCGTATCAAGTCATTGTCGTGTGCTATACTCTTTCCAAGTTATATAGTATTTTTGCGTTTATCGATTGACAAATAACATTTTAAATCATATAAAATTAA
>CAMYNZ010000069.1 GCA_947259865.1 uncultured Desulfobacterales bacterium
AATATTTTGACGGCCGGCTCCATCCTTATTTGTTTATACTTCCATTTTTTGCTTTCTTTTGGCCGAGACAAACCCCGCCGATGGTGAAAATCGAGAAGCAAATATTGCTGGCTTTTTCCCTGCTGTATTTGATGATAACATTTTTTAGCGTGGATATGCGTATCCGCTATGTGGCACCGATTATCCCTCCCTTGGTAATATTGACGGTATTTGGCTTGCATGCCATTGTAACTCTGGTGGCGGATAAATACCGGCCGGCAACTCCGGGGTTGAAGATTGCTCTGATATCCATCGTGCTGTTGTATTTTTTCTCAACCAATGCGGCTTATGTATCCAGGCAGTTTAAAATCGTTGACCCCTTTAGTTATATCAGTGGGCGCCTGGACCGTGATGCCTATATCGAAAAATTTCGACCTGAATATCGGGTATACGTATTCGCAAACCAACATCTGGCAAAGGATGATAAAATCCTGGGTCTTTTTTTAGGAAACCGTCTGTATTACAGCGACCGGGAAATAAGTTTCGGCACCGGTTTTTTCAGAAAAACCGTTAATCGAGCTCAATCCGCCGACACGATCGCATCCAATTTAAATAAATCAGGGTTTACCCATCTGATCATCCGGATCGATATATTCAAAACCTGGGCCCGAGCTGTTTTTGATGCCCGCCAAAAAGAGAGACTTCAACATTTTCTAGATTCCAATATCCGATTGCTTTTCGCCAAGAGCGGCTATGCGCTGTATCAGTTGAAAGCCCAATCCGAAACGGATAACTTGTAAAATGAGATTTTTCAGTTTGATCAAAACGATGCCGCACCAGAGATTTATCGAGAAACATTTTGACTTTATTCCTCGCGATTTTTGGGCCTGCCTGCTGATTGTATTGGTGACCCTGACGGTTTATTGGCAGGTTCATACGCATGAATTCATCAATTTTGATGATCCGATCTATATCACCGAAAACACTTATGTCAGGCAAGGTTTGACGGCCGACAGTTTTCGATGGGCATTTAGTCTGGATGATAAACAGCAAACCTACTGGCATCCCATCACCTGGCTATCGCACATGCTGGATGTCCGGCTTTACGGACTGGCAGCCGGACGGCATTTGCTGAACAATGTTTTTATACATATTTGCAACGCCCTTTTGCTCTTTTGCGTACTGCGCCGGATGACGAGCGCCTGGTGGCCGTGTGTTCTGGTGTCACTGCTTTTTGCCCTCCACCCCTTAAATGTAGAGACCGTCGCCTGGGTTACGGGGCGCAAGAGCGTGTTGAGTACCTTTTTCTGGATGCTTAGCCTGCTGGCGTATCACCGCTATACCGCCCGGACGAATACGGGAAGATATCTTTTAGTTTTACTGGCCTTCAGCCTGGGTCTGATGTCCAAGCCCATGCTGGTCACATTGCCCCTTGTGTTTTTGTTATTGGATTTCTGGCCCCTGGGACGACTTGGCTCAAAAAAAACCAACGGTCTGCGGTTGAGGTCTCGCGTATTGCATTTGACCGCCGAGAAAATTCCTTTTTTTTTGCTTTCAGCCGGTTCGATATGGGTGTCCTCACTATCATTGCAGCGCCATGATAGTTTTATATCCCTGACAGCTGTTCCGCTTGGGGTGCGCGTTGGCAATGCCTTCGTATCGTATGTTGTTTACCTGAGGAAGATAATTCTGCCCGACAATCTATCCGTGTTTTATCCATACCCCAAAATGGTACCTTTCTGGCAGGTGGTGGCCGCAGTGCTAATACTTGCCGGCCTGACAGCTGTGGTCATCCGGTATTATCACTCGAAACCGTATTTATTGGTAGGCTGGCTGTGGTATCTGGGTACACTTTTACCTGTGCTGGGTCTGGTACAGGCCGGTCTGTGGCCGGCCATGGCCGATCGCTTTGTATATGTCCCGATGATCGGTCTGGGGCTCATGACTGTCTGGAGCGCAGCTGAATTTTTAGGCCAAAACCGCTTTAAAACTCACGGGGCGGCTGTTTCAGTGGTGATTTTGTTGAGCCTGATGGTTGCCAGCAGTCTGCAGGTCGGGCATTGGAAAAATAGTATTTCCCTATTTGAACAGGCCCTGCGGGCGGACGGCAACAATGCGTTGGCCCATAACAACCTGGGTGTTGCCCTGAGAAAGCAGGGCAGAATCGGGGCCGCCATTAGCCACTATGATGCTGCGCTTGATCTCAAGCCCGATTATCCCGCCGCACACCACAATCTCGGGCTGGCGTTGATACGGGTGGGCCAGCTCGATGAGGCCATCGGCCATATTAAACAGGCGTTAAAGCTCGACCCGGAATTTACGTCTGCCCGGAAAAGCCTGCAAACCGCCCTGGCTGCCCGGCGGGCCAGAAATCAAAAAATAGCTGCTATGCAGACCGCCATTGAGCGAACCCCGGACAATCCCGAACTCCACTATCGTCTGGGAAATTTGTATGACCAGGCAGGAGATCGAGCCGGTGCCATCACCCACTATCACCGGGCCCTGACAATTCGATCTGATTTTAGCCAGGCCTTAAACAACCTAGCCATTGTACACGTTGTCAACGGGGATTATGACGAGGCTATGGTTGCTTTGCAGCGGCTAGTCAGCCTGAAACCCCGTGATCCTAATGTCCATTATTTGATTGCTTCGGTTCTGGCACGTCAAAATAAAGTGGATGAATGCATCGACTGGCTCCAATCAGCTGTTCGCAATGGATTTAAAGGCAGGAATCGGATTTTGACTGATAAAAATCTTGAAAATATCAGAAACAACCATCGATATCAGGAATGGATCCAGGGTTTTTAGAAGGGCATCCATAGGGGAGAAATCCAATTGGGTTAAATGCCTCCGGCCTAATGGCGTAACGGGAATTAACTGAAAACCGACATGCTGGACTTTTTCTGTCAAACCTGATAAAATGCTAATAATAATAGAATCTTATCGGTTATAATAGAAAGAATATTACTAAAAATACGATAACAACCATAGTGATTTATCCGTAGATACACTTGCAGAAACTTCAGAAAGGTCAAAGATCATTTACGCTTCAGCATTGCCAACACCACCAGAATATGTAGGTCCTGAGCACCATCGCTACCGTATAAAACGGATCAGGCACTGGGATAGGGTCTCAAAACAAAAGGAAAAACCGCGACAGGTTTCAGGATTTTATCATCGCCTGCTTCATCACTATTATCGGTTCCAAATCGCGCAAGGCTTGCGGGTGCTGGAGATTGGCTGCGGTCATGGAGATTTGCTGGCGACGTTGAAGCCTTCCATGGGCGTCGGATTGGATTTCTCGAAAGAGATGATCCGTCGGGCGGCCGCCAGGCACCCCCATTTACATTTTATAGTGGCGGATGCCCATGATTTTGTCCTCAACGACACATTCGATGTGATTATCCTTTCCGATCTGGTAAATGATCTCTGGGATCTGCAAGTCGTATTGGAAAACCTGGCACGGGTATCTCATCCAAAAACACGTCTGATCATCAATTTTTACAACAACTTATGGCGGATGCCCTTATCAGCGGTAAAACACCTGGGGCTGGGTGCCAACCTGCTGGAGCAAAACTGGTTTTCTCCCCATGACATAATGAATCTTCTGGAACTGGTTGGTTTTGAAATAATAAGCTGCCGGCCCTTTATCCTTTGGCCGGTTAATTTTCCTGTGCTGTCGAAATTGGCCAATCGATTCCTGGTGAACTTTATACCATTTAAATGGTTTGCTCTGACCAACTTAGTTGTCGCCCGACCGCAGCCGATATCCCTTTTATCCGAATCCTCCGCGCTTCCTGCAGTTTCAGTCATTGTTCCCGCCAGAAATGAAGCCGGAAACATCGAAGACATATTTAAACGACTCCCCTCACTGGGATCTAAAACCGAGCTATTATTTGTCGAGGGTCATTCGAATGACAACACCTATGAAACCATCAGCCGGGTGGCGGTGGGTTATCCGAAGACAAAATACAAACTCTTGCGTCAAACCGGCAAAGGCAAGGGAGATGCGGTACGAATGGGCTTTAAAGAAGCTGACGGCGAGGTGCTGATGATTCTCGATGCGGATATGACGGTACCGCCTGAAGATCTTCGACGATTTTATGATGCGATCGTTTCCCGCAAAGGTGAATTCGTTAATGGTGTCCGTCTGGTGTATCCTCTGGCAGATCAGGCCATGCGCTTTTTAAACATTGTTGGCAATAAGTTGTTTAGTCTGGCGTTTACCTGGCTTCTCGGCCAACCGATAAAAGACACATTGTGTGGAACCAAAGTTCTCTGGAAAAAAGACTATGAAATGATTGCTCGGAATCGTGCCTATTTCGGTGATTTTGATCCATTTGGTGATTTTGATTTGCTGTTCGGTGCAGCCAAGTTGAGCTTGAAAATTTCTGAGATCCCGATTCGATATCGGTCACGTACCTATGGTGATACCAACATTGATCGCTGGCGACATGGGTGGTTGCTGTTACAAATGGTGTGGTTTGCCGCAAGGCGCATCAAGTTCATATAGAAAATCATGGTGTTGAACACAATTAAATCATGGCTTGCGCTTCCGGTTGCCCGCAATTTGAAGATCGATGCACCGAAAACAACCGTTTTGCGCTCGCGTATTATCAGGGAAAAACCCTTTTTGAGAAAGCTTTATTCTGAATGGTACTATGCTATTGTCGGGCTTATACCGCAGAATATCACAGGTCCCGTGGTGGAACTCGGCTCAGGCGGGGGATTTCTGAAGGATATTTTTCCAGACTTAATCACTTCCGAGGTTTTGCGGATACCTGACGTGGATGTAATTTTTGATGGACATTATCTGCCGTTTTGTAGTGAATCACTGCGAGGGATTGTGATGCTCGATGTTTTTCATCATCTTTCCCGGGCCAAACAATTTCTATCCGAAGCCTCTGATTGTGTTAAACCCGGTGGTGTAATTATTATGATTGAGCCCTGGAACACCGTTTGGTCGCGAATCATATATAAAAACCTGCACCACGAGCCATTTGATACCGGCGTACGAAATTGGGATTTCCCGGAAACCGGGCCCTTGTCAGGTGCCAACTCGGCACTGCCTTGGATCGTTTTTGAACGGGACAGAGAACTGTTCGATAAAAAATTTCCCCGTTGGCATTTGGTAGATATAACACTGCATACGCCTTTCCGATACTTATTTTCGGGAGGTGTTTCGTTTAGAAGTATGATGCCGGACAAGTTATTTTCATTCTGGCGTCGTGTTGAGGGCAAGCTAGACCCATGGATGAAAACCCTGGCCATGTTTGCCAGGATAGTCCTTGTCCACAAGTAAAATAGCCCTCGGCGATAAAAGGCAAGATCAGATTTTTAAAACCTAAAATACCTACCATGGATTCGAGCAATATTAATCATAATAACCATACGGTCAGCATTATACTATTATGCTTCGTCATCGCTTGTATTACCATATTCCCATATGTACAAATGCTGGATCATTCGTTTGTGAACTTTGACGATCCAGAATATGTTTTTGATAATTACTACATCAAAAAAGGATTGACCGCCGAAGGAATTAAGTGGGCATTTAATTTTTCCAATATTGCTTACTGGCACCCGTTGACATGGATGTCGCATATGCTGGACGTAAGTCTGTATGGCATGAATGCGGGTTATCATCTAGTGACAAACATGATCCTGCATATTTAGAACGTAGTGTTGCTTTTTATCGCGCTATTCCGGATGACGAATGCCCATGGAAAAGCGCTTTCGTTGCCGTCCTCTTTGCGATACACCCATTGAATGTAGAAACCGTTGCCTGGGTTGCTTCCCGCAAAAATTTACTGAGCGCCTTTTTCTGGTTGCTTACGATACTGGCTCATATCTCGTATTGCCGGAAATTGAATCTACAGCGGTATCTTTTAATACTGCTGGCTTTTGCCTTGGGCCTGATGACCAAACCGATGCTGGTGACGCTTCCGTTTGTGTTGCTTTTGTTGAGAAAAAGGATTTCACGGAGGCGACAAGACAATTTTCTGAAGCATTGCGTATTCTGCCACATTTTTCACATGCTAATAATAGCAAAGGTGTGGCTTTGGCAAAACAAGGTAAAACTGTTGAAGCAATGATATTTTTTAGGGCAGCGTTACGTGCTGATCCAAACTATGCAGAAGCCCATAATAATTTGGGGGTTTTACTTAATGACCAGAACCAGATTCAAGATTCAATCCGGCACTGCTTGATGGCCGTGAAACTAAAGCCGAATTATGCGAAAGCGCATCATAATCTCGGTATTGCCTTATTTCAGATTGGTAAAATCAAACCGGCGATTTCTCATTTTAAAAAGGCTCTCAGGATTAATCCAAATGATCGCACAATTCGTGAGAACCTTCAAAAAGCAAAAGAAGCTTATGCGTTGATTAGTGCCGAAATAGATTAAATCCAGAATACTCTGATTGATGAATAATTACAGTGCAAAAAAGTCAAAGAGGCAGATTGTTCGCACGGATGCCTTGGTCTGCATTTTGCTGATTGTCACCATCCTTGCTGTATACTGGCAGGTGACAAAGCATGAATTTGTGGTTTATGATGACCGAACCTATATTACCGACAATCGCTATGTACGGGAAGGACTGACCCTTGATGGATTGCATTGGGCTTTCAGTTTTCAAAACAAAGATAAAACTTACTGGCATCCCTTAACCTGGCTTTCTCACATGCTGGATGTTCAACTTTACGGCACTCATGCAGGCAGCCATCTGTTTGTCAACGTTTTGTTTCATATCGCGAGCAGCCTGTTGCTTTTTTATGTCCTTAGACGCATGACTGGTGCAATGTGGCTCAGCGCGATCGTTTCCGCTATATTTGCTGTCCACCCCATGAACGTGGAATCTGTGGCCTGGGTGGCGGCACGCAAAAATGTGTTGAGCACCTTTTTCTGGATGCTGACCATATTGTTGTACATTCGCAATTCTGAGCGGCCCGCTACGGTCAGATATTTACTGGTGCTGGGCAGTTTCGCACTCGGCCTCATGGCTAAACCGATGCTGGTGACCCTTCCGTTTGTGTTACTTTTGTTAGACTTCTGGCCGCTCAATAGATTTCAACTTTCAAATTCAGGTGAAAAAGACGCGTCCATATTGCGCCTGCTTTTGGAGAAGAGCCCTCTTTTCTTACTGTCGGCGGTTTCAATCTGGCTGTCATCCTTTTCATTGCATCGATTCGGTGATCTGGTGCCGGCCGAAGCGGTACCGCTGTCGCTGCGCATTTCAAATGCCCTTGTGTCGTATGTGGTATATATTGCCAAAATGATGTTGCCTCTAAATCTGACCTGCTATTATCCATTCCCGGAACAAATCCCCCTGTGGCATGTGGTTGGTTCGGCCTGTTTGTTGGTTGCTGTTTCGTTTGCATGCCTTAAAACATTCAGACACAAACCGTATCTGCTGATCGGGTGGCTGTGGTACCTGGGAACGCTGGTGCCGGTAATCGGTCTGGTTCAAGCCGGTTTATGGCCGGCAATTGCCGACCGATTCGTATATGTTCCTTATATCGGCTTGTATATAATCATGGCATGGGGGGGGGCTGATCTGGTCCGGAAAATGCTCTTAAATAAAACGCTCATTGCAACTGCGGTCGGGGGGATTCTGTTGATCTTCATCATTTTATCGTGGTCGCAAACCCGCTATTGGAAAAACAGCATCGTCCTTTTCAAACATGCCGTGGCGGTAACCACCGATAATTTTCTCTCCCATTATGCCCTGGGGTTTGCCTACGATCAGCGAGGGATGCCGGACAAATCCATTGAGCATTATAGTGAATCCTTACGGATCAATGGCGATCAGGTAGACGTTCACTTCAATCTGGCGATTATGCTCAATAGAGCAGGTAATTCAGCCGGGGCAATTGATCACTATCGGGAAGTCCTGCGACTTGAACCGGATGATGTCCAGGCGCTTAACAACCTGGGGAATATTTTTTTTCGGCAGGGAAAACTTGATGAGGCCATCGCGCAATACCGGACCATATTGCAGTACAAACCCGGTTATGTGAAAGCTTACAATAACCTGGGAGCCGCTGAGGTGCGCAAAGGAAATTATCGGAAGGCGGTGGTTCATTTTCAAAAAGCCCTGACACTTAATCCGGATGATCCCCAAACCAAAAAAAACCTGGAAAAAGCACAGACCCTTTTAAATAGGCAGAAATGACAGGATATAATAATGGCAGTATTATTTCTTTGTACCTCATTTATTGCAACCCTGGCCATTTTCTATATCACAGAAGGTGGTCGCCGCGATATCAAGACGGCCTATTTGAAAGCCTGCCTGAGCCACGCCATGGTGATCGTTGTGATAACGGAAGTGTTGGGCCGTTTCGAGGCCCTCAACTACCGCTGGCTGACCCTGACCTGGTCCGTTTTGGCAGCGGGAACCCTCGGATACTTAGTCCTCATCTCAGGGCGAAATAGAAAAACTTTTTCATTGCCTGGTTCAATTCGAAAGGCCATCGATGGTTTAAACAGCCAGCCTTTTCTTAACCGGCTTACAATGATCTCAATGGCCGTGATCATTATTATCAGTTTGGGCGCCGCCCTTATCAACCCGCCGAACAATCTAGACTCTTTGAGCTATCATATGCCGCGTGTTGCTCACTGGGTTCAGAATCAATCCGTTGCCCACTATCCGACCTACGAATTGCGCCAGATATCTTTTTCTCCCGGGGTAGGATTTCTAATCACTCATTTACAAATCCTTACCGGAGGCGACCATCTTGCTAATCTTATTCAGTGGATGGCTTTTTTGGGTTGCATCATCGCTGTGTCATTGATCGCGAGGAATACGGCCGGTGCCGGTTCATCCATAACCGCTGCACTGATGTGTGCCAGCATTCCTATGGCAATTCTTCAGGCGACCACCACCCAGACGGATCTGACTGTGTCCTTCTGGCTGGCTTGCTTTGTGTATTTTATTTTCAGGACCACAGAATATTCCCTTCAGGATTATATTTGGCTATCTGTATCCCTGGGGCTGGCCATATTGTCAAAACCGACGGCCTACATTTTTGGCGGTCCCTTCCTGATAGTTTTAAGCTGGCGAATTCTGCATTACCCGCACCGGAAGAACCTCTTGAAAAGATTGTTGAAAAGCTGCGCAGCTTTGGTTTGTATTTTAGTAATAAGTCTGAGTCCTTCTGTACCAAGCTATTTGCGCAATTACGAAATCTTCAATTCCTTTCTGGGAGTTGATAGTGGAACCAGGGTTCTTAAGATCGGTCCAAAAACCTTGATATCAAATTTATTGAGAAATACCGGACAGCAGGTTCCATTCTCACCATACTGGAAGTTCATAGAAGCGGTTCATCGTAAAATCCTTAAACAACCGGTTGATGATCCGCAGACAACATACAGGGCGAACTCTTTTTCAGACATAAATCCCGGGCTGTTCATACTACCGGATGAAGATTTTGCCGGAAGCCCGATTCATATGATATCGCTGATCATAGCGTTTTTGGTACTATTTTACAGGACTGTGTTAGTTAGAGAAGATAAACTTTCAAATCTGATTCTACTGTCATTATGTGCTGTTGCAGGATTTTTATCATACTGTCTCCTCATTAAATGGCAGATCTGGGGAAGCCGGCTTCTGCTTCCCCTTTCAATTCTATTTTCACCGCTTATTGGGTATTTCATCAGATCCAGACTTCAAACTGGGTTACAATATCTTTTATGTGGTATTTTTATTTTTGTGGCGTTGTTTTACAGCTTATCTAGCGCCAGGAGCCCGCTGATACCACTGCCCGACAACATTATCACCGGATTTCGCTCAGAATCAATCCTGGGTAAAAATCGCGAAGATCTTTATTTTACCAATACGTTTGAAAATATGAGGGTACCGATTTTTGAAATGGCGCGGCTGATCCAACGAGATGGTTGCCACGCAGTGGGTTTGAATTTAAAAAGAACGGAATTTGAATACTTAATCTGGGTTGCACTTAATGCCCAAAATGCTGATCCTGTAAAAATCAAACACGTGGGTGTTCGGAATGAATCCAGATCACTCCCTCCCGAGTTCCCGGATAGCGACCTCTGCGCTGTTGTAACAGTGGATATAAATCGTATCGTTTATCGGAAAACTAACGGTAATTAAAGGCAACTGAGGAACTGGAACTGGTTCAGGAAAAGGCGTTTTTCAACAGGATGGAATGTACCGAAAACTAATAATAACAGTTTTGATTTTGTGCGTACTCGTATTTGCTGCTTGTGACGGGAGTGAAACATCCAAGAAGAAAAGTGTGCAAAAGCCCGGCGCAGTTGAAAAAGACTATGGATATTTATCAAAAACCAGGCCGATTGCGAATAAAACGGGATCCTTAACCGTTCCTGAATCAAAACCTCTCGACCATGCCCTGAGCCTTATCCACCTTGACCCGGCCCACCTTGCCCTTCCCCTATATCATGAGGAGGGTTACAACCTCATAGGCAGGATGCCGATAATCGAACAGCTCGCCAGATCTCCATTTTACCTGCACGGGTGGGCTGATGAAACGTCACGCAAATTTCAGCAGCACGCAGATGCAGGAATCCTGCAGGCCCTGGCTTTTTCGATAAGAACTCTCAATGGCGGGGTTAAATATCATACACGCCAACCGGACCAAACATCGATCCCAAGACAGTTGTCGGAAGCGTATCGTTATCTCTGCCGTAAATACAATATTTTCCCAAATCAAAAAGATATTAAAAAAATTGAAGACGCGGGCTTTTCAAAAAACTTTAGCATACAGCTGGCCAATTTGATCTGGGCCCTTGCCGATGCCAGCGAGCTTTTAAAGCAGGCCCTATCAAGGTTGAGCCAGGAAGAGATGGACCTTCTTGCTTATCAACCCGAACGATTCTTTTTCCCCGACGGTGTTCACTTTAACTTTTTGACAGCGCCCACTCATACACAGGTCAAACTTATCTCGATTGCCCGCAAAGTCGATTTTGTTGCTATGTTTAGCGCCGGGTTTATAATGGCCGAGGCGACCGATCGCTTTGTCTCAAGTTCAGTTCAACTCCGGAATTCGCAGGACTTCACAAGGTACTTTACGGATGAACGGCCAAGAGCGGGCATAATTCTGGACCTGCCTTCGCCGGCGGGCCGGATTGTTCTGCTCGGTACGGATGATTCGGTTTTTAGCGGGAGCGGTGCCCTGGTAATAGACCTTGGTGGTAATGACAGATATACCGGACCGGTTGGCGTAGGAAACCAGGTGAACGGCAGGATCGCTCTGGCTATCGATATAGATGGAAATGACCGCTATGAAAGGGCATCCCAGCATTTTTCCCAGGGTTTTGGAGCTCTTGCCGTGGGAATGCTGGTTGATCTGTCCGGAAATGATCGTTATATCGCCGGAGATCTGGGACAAGGTTGCGGGATTTACGGTGTCGGTGTGCTGGCCGACTTAGGGGGGGATGATGAATACCAGCTGGGTTTGATGGGACAAGGCTTTGGTATGCTTGGAAGCGGGTTATTGATGGATGTAAAGGGCAACGACAGATATGAAATAGCCGGAATGGGACAGGGGGCCGGATCTACCATGGGATTTGGCGGTCTGTGTGACGCAAGAGGCGATGATCAATACCTGGCGGACACCCGGCGTGCTCGTGGCCGTTTAATACCCGATGAATGGAGCCATTCTCAAGGATCAGGAATTTCAATTCGTTCACCGGCGTGGACCAGGAAATTTTCCTTGTTTGGCGGGATTGGTTTCCTGAGTGAAGGACAGGGGAACGATTTCTATTCCGCCGGCCAGGGCAATAGCATGGGCAGCAGTTATTTTATGTCGGTCGGCGCTTTGGTTGATCATGCGGGAGATGATAGGTACCTTCCAAAAAGCGGAAATAGCCTTGGATTTGCCGTTCATCTATCCAGCGGAATATTGATCGATCGCCGCGGCAATGACCGCTACCGTGTCAAATTCGACAGCGGCGGTATGGGTGCCGATAGATCCGTCGGGATGCTGGCCGACTATGAAGGCGATGACCTGTATGGCCCAAACCCTGCAACCGTGCGTCAATGGCTGAACAATAAACTACCGGGGAAAAACGAAGAGCCGAAGAAAATAAAACCTGAAAGACCGATACAGGAAAATCTTGCGATCGGGTCATACGGATTTGCATCCCGGCCCAAAGGCTTTGGATTTCTAATCGATTACCGTGGTGACGATCAATATTACGGCAAACGCACGGGGCGGGTCAGCAGTATCGGCGGAGTCACTCCTCCGGTTGAACCGCAGAACTGGAGCTCTGCAATCCTCCTGGACCTTGGTGGCCGGGATTTCTATTTCAAAAAGGGACGCAAGGATAACCATTATCACCTCAATTATGGCCATGGTATTTGCTATGACACTGAATATCAAGGGAATGAGATGCCCGGTAAAATTCAGATACCGCCGCTTCATGTTGATTTTTCAAAAGGGAGTGCATGGCCGGAACAATTTAAGACTACGCAGATTTATGCCGATACGCTGTTGCTGAAACATCCTGATTTGTTTGTTCGATTTTCTGCAATCGGCAGGCTCGTCGGTAAAAGAAGCGGTGCTACCGGCGAGCTCATTGCTGTGATGTCGCTTTCAGAGAACAGCGAATTGAATAGAGATCTGATGGAAGTATTAAATTATTACATTGTCA
>CAMYNZ010000070.1 GCA_947259865.1 uncultured Desulfobacterales bacterium
TTAAATATTATTTTAGTTATTTATTTTTTTATTATTATCACATATATTAATTTGGTACATTTTTTTGTTTTGTTCAGCAATTGTAAACCATATGAAATATTGAACATCTCAAACCACCTATAAAAAAGGGGTTACAGTAAATTCTGTAACCCCTTGATTTTTCTGGTAGGCACGGTGAGATTTGAACTCACGACTTCTACCGTGTCAGGGTAGCGCTCTCCCCCTGAGCTACGTGCCTGAAAACGGATATCTGATAGCACCGGCGTATTTGGCTGTCAACCGAATTCTAATTAATGCTAGCCGGTTTGTTGGGCGTCAGCTCAACTTTCAGATGTTCCGGTGTGACCTCATAGATATTTATGCCGAAGGTTTCGAAAGCATGCAGCATCATGGCATCCGCCAGTTCTTTACTCTTGCCCTTATATTCGACTTCAATAACGGCATTATCCGACTTCAGCTCCTTGACCTGGATGGCTTCAACATTGGAAAGCTTCGTCAACATGCGACGAAACATCACAAAGTTTGCCAGATTACGGGTCCCGTCCAAATAGACCTTGACGGTAAAGGCATCTTTAGCCTCCTTTTGCCAGGCCGCGATGATCTGTTGGGCAAGGTCTTCAGCCAGGAGGCTGCCGGCGCCGGAAAGTGCATCGCGGCTGCCGTCGATTTCGTCCACATTGGCAGTCACGGCGGTTCGAGATACCGCCGTAATCTCTTCGCCGGTGGTTGTCCGCAGCACGCGCGCGGTGATTGTGCCTTTGAAAGACTTGATGTCTCCACCCATGACATTGGTAGCACTGCTGGCAATGGCCCTTCCCATAACAATTATATCGGCGTTGAGCTGAGACCCCAGGTCTACCGCCTCCTGGTTATTGAGGTCCGGTGAGTTATCCACGACACCGTAGGCCAGTCTCTGAACCCGGGGCCCATGCTCGATAATTTGAAAACCCTTTTCACGCAGCGCTTCCGTCATGGACTGCTCCGAAGACGGCTTTACAAAGGTCATACCTTTGCCCCACCAGAACCGCGGCGTAATATCCATGAGTTTCTGTTCGGCAATAAAAAAGAGGATGCTGGGCATGGACTTCTTGCCAACAATTATACCGGCACTGGACAATTCTCTTTTGATATTTGCACCCGAAACGGTCGCCTGGACGATAACCCGGTAATTTTTATCCGAGGTGGATTCGGTCAGCACTTTGTAATCCTTAACAAATTTGCTGGTTTTCCCGTATAAAATTTCATTGAGGGTCTCGTGGTGGGTCATCAAAGCCTCCACGGGCAGCAATTCGGCCGCCTTACGGCCGACTGCAGACACAAGGCTGTTTGCAATCGCCTGGTTGCGGGCCTCACTGATATTTTCTCTGTAAATAAGGCCTGACCCAATCACGACATAGGTGTCTGTTGATTCCTTGGCCGCTGCCTCGACCGGAAATAGCAAATAAATTGCGGCAACCAATAACAAAGAAACCCAAAGCAATTTTTTAGGCATAGCGGATACTGGACTCATTTTTTCTTTCCCCTGCTTGAAAACGCTATTTCGATTTAACCGGTTTTAAAACCACTTCTGGAAATGGTTTTAAAACTCCAGATCAGGCTCAAGAGCAAGGCGCGAACCGATGAAAAAGCCTAAAGCAAGTGCCTAAAATGCACTAAAGTTCGAAGTGCCTAAAGTTAAGGTGTCGCTTCGCAACATCTTTTTTAGAACGATAGAATTCATTCACTTTAGACACTTTAGTACACTTTTAACTTTAGCTCACTTTCATTTGTGAGCATTTTGAAGAGGTTTGCAACGCAGCTATTGGGTCTTAGATGGGGTTTTAAAACCATTTCTAGCCCATATCACACTCAGACCCTACGAGCCAGTGTATAATCGGCAATTTCCAGCATAATCTCCCGGGTCTCGGATGGGTCAAATTGAGATAACGCTTTTTTGGCCCGTTGGATATGGCGGGTTGCCAAATTTTGCGTATACGCAATACCTCCGTATTTATTCAACAAATCTATCAGTGCGTTAAAATCAGTTGCCGAAAAATTATCGTCTTTGATGATATAAATCATTTGATCCCTGTCTTGGGCCGAAGCCGCATCCAGGGCATAAATAACCGGCAGGGTCACTTTACCTTCTTTGAGATCTGCGCCCACTTCTTTACCGAGCGCGGTACTATCGACGGTGTAATCGAGCAGATCATCCGCCATTTGAAATGCCAGCCCGAGGTTGTAGCCATATTCGGAAAGAGCGGTTTCTTTTTCCGGGCCTGCATCAGCAATCAGCGCGCTGATTCGGCAGGCGCCCTGAAAGAGAACGGCTGTTTTGCGCCGAATAACCTCCATGTATTCTTGCTCGGTAACATCAAGAGCCCCTTTTCGCATCAGCTGATGAATTTCCCCTTGCGACATATTTTCAGTAATGTCGGCGATGGTTTCGATGATGGCCATGCGCCCGGTTTTGGCTGCAATGGATAACGCGCGTGCCAGCAAAAAATCGCCCACCAGGACCGCCTTGGAACTGTCCCACACCAAATGGGCGGCCATTTTACCTCTGCGCATTCTGGCGCCGTCCACCAGATCATCGTGGAGTAAGGTTGCAACGTGCAAATATTCAAATATCGTTGAAAAGGTTTTGTCAAAATTGCCTTTATATCCGCACAGTTTGGCTGAAAGTACCATCAAAAGCGGCCGCAGCCGCTTGCCGCCGCTGAATAAGATATGGCTGGCAATCTCGTGAACCAAATCCAGATGGGGTGTCAGGTTATCGGCAAGGGCTGCCTCGATCGCCACAAGATCATCTTTTACCATCCCAAGGATCTTTTGCTTTAAATCACTCATACAGCATCTCCTATAAGATCATACTCGCGGGTTTGCCGAATTCTAGCATTGACAAAGCATCCCGTTTTCAGGTGGGTCGAATGCACGAGGGTAACCCCGTCAACTTCCGGCGCCTGATGTTGCGTTCGGCCGGAAAAAAGTCGGTCTTCCAGGGCTTCCTCCACCAGAACGCTGAGAACCAGACCCTGATACTTGCGGTTATTTTGCGATGATATATGGGCCTGGTGCGACATAAGCGCATCATAACGATCCCGGGCGATATCAGCGGGCACCTGGTCGGCCAGCTTATGAGAGGCAAGGTCTTCGGAATCAGAATACATAAACCCGCCCAGATGGTCAAAGCGTACATCCTCAATAAACGCTAAAAGTTCTGCAAAATCCCGGTCTGTTTCCCCCGGAAAACCCACGATAAAGGTCGTCCGGAGGGCAGCATCCGGATCGGTTGTGCGAATCCTGTCAAATAATTTTCGAAGGCCATCCCGCGTATAGTGTCGTCCCATTCGCTTCAAGACCGGGTCACTGGCGTGTTGTATCGGAATATCAAAATAAGAACAGATGTTGCTGCGGGCAGCAATCATTTCAACGACGGATGGGTCGATACTTTCGGGGTGTCCGTACATCAATCTTATTCGGAATTCATCGATTAGCGATGCTTCGCCAGCCAGGTCTGAAAGACGTTCGAGTAAACAGGATACCGAAACCGGAGGTATCAGGTCGTTACCATAGGCAGTAGTATCCTGAGCAATCAATACGAGCTCTTTGGCGCCCGACTGCAGCAGGCAACGCGCTTCGGCAGCAATGTCGTCAATTAAACGGCTTTTCTGCCTGCCGCGCAGTTTCGGAATGATGCAGTAACTGCAGTTTTTGCTGCATCCCTCCGCGATTTTGAGATAAGCGGTGTGACGGGAGCTTTGAACTCTGGGCGTGTTCGCCTGCTGGAGCATTAGCAGGTCCGGATCGGGCAGTAAACACGCCGAAGGGCCCAGGGAGCCGTCGACCGCTTCCACAATTTTATCAAAAGCCCCGGTACCCAAAAACAAATCGACCTCCGGTATGGCGTTAACGACTTTTTCCCGGTAACGCTCCGGCAGGCAGCCGGTAACAATCAGTTGCCTACAATTGCCGTCTTCCTTGTATTTTGCCAGCTCAAGGATGGTATCGATCGACTCATTGACCGCCGATTCGATAAAGCTGCAGGTATTGACGATGATCGTTTCGGCCTGGCTGGGATCGGGCGTCATCACCCAACCGGCTTTAGACAGTCTACCCAACATGACCTCACTGTCAATAAGATTCCTGGCGCAACCAAGACTGACGAGATTAACTTTCATTAGAAATCAATGATAAACCGATTAAAATGTTTTTCAGGAAGGCATCAAAGGGAATGCGCTTTTTATAAAATGAGACAAGTATGGAGATAATGCAAGATGAGATAAAACGGCTGCCGCAATCACGGCAGCCGGTATAGACGCATATATTATTACTTTAAGCGGTTCCGGGTTCCCCGTTCAAGGTTATAAAAGCATAAAACTGAGCTCATTGCTGTCTGATTTTTGACAGCTGCAACCGCCACCCAATGGGTGAAGCGACAAGCGTCGCTGGATTCTCTGTATCTTCTTGTAATTTGGGAGATTCGCTTTGCTCAACCGAAAACCGTGAACCGCTTAACCCAGGTGTAAACAAGTCTCAACCACAATCCCACCAAAGGGGATTTTAGTGGAAGCGTTTAACCCTTGATCTTGGCAATCTCCTCGGTCAGCAGCGGTAAAAACTCATGCAGATCGCCCACAATTCCGTAATCGGCTTTGGAAAATATCGGTGCTTCCTCATCTTTATTGATGGCCACGATAACCTTGGAGGACGACATGCCCGCCAGATGCTGGATGGCACCGGATATCCCACAGGCAATATATAGATTGGGCGAAACGACCTTACCGGTCTGCCCCACCTGGTCGGAGTGGGGTCGCCATCCTTCGTCAACCGCAGAGCGGGAGGCCCCTACGGCACCCCCCAGCAGACCGGCCAATTTTTCCAAAGCTGCATAGTCGGACCCCCCCATGCCTCTGCCGCCGGATACCACGATATCGGCTTCGGTGAGTTCGACTTTACCGGTTTCCAATTTCTTTTCAACCAACTGAAGAACGCTGTCTGCCAGATCAACGGCCAGTTTTTCCAAATTGCCGGCCCCCTGGCTTTCGGCAATGCTCATGGCATTCGGTCGAATCGCCACCATCTGCGGTTTACCATTCAAGGCGACCTCCGCCACAACTTTTCCGCCGTACATCGGACGGGTGGCAATGATGTTGCCGTCATCAACCCGCACAGCGACGCATTCCATTGCCAGAGGTGCCCCCAGACGCGCGGAAAGGCGCGCGGAAAGATCTTTTCCCAGGGTTGAGGCGCCTAATATAACTACAGCCGGATCTTCCTTTGCAATGGCTTCCGCAGCCACTTTTGTATATTGATCGGATAAATATTCGGCCAGTGCTTCGTTATCAGCCATCAATATTTTTTCAGCACCGTATTTTCCGAGCTCGCCGGCTGCACTTTCGATATTGGCGCCCAGCACCAGGGCTACCAGCTCGGTCCCCATGCTATCGGCGATACGCTTTCCCTCGCTCAGGGCTTCATAGGTAACTTTTCGAAAAACACCGTCTCTTTGTTCTGCCACTGCTAAAACACTCATCTTTTTCTCCTGTATTTCCGATGTCAAATTCAACCGGGATAATTCAATATTTCCCTATTATCATTGTATATGTTATAAGACCTTGGCTTCTTCCTGCAGCAGCCGTGCCAGCTCAGCCGCTTTTTCCTGCGGGGTTTCACCCTCGATGATTCTGCCGCCTTTTCTTTCCGGGGGAGGTTGCATAGCTGCGATACTTACCATGGCCGGCTGGGCCACGGATGCCTCCAATCCGATATCTGCAAGTGTTTTGGTTTCAAGCGGCTTTTTCTTTGCTTTCATAATACCGGGCAAAGATGCATAGCGCGGTTCGTTCAAACCACGCTGGGTGGTAAAAAGGGCCGGCAGGGAAGCTTCGATGACTTCGATACCGCCTTCGATGGTTCGATGGCATCTGATCTTCCCGTCACTGATCTCTTCTTTGATAACCATGGAAACATTCGGAATGTCCAGCAGTTCCGCTACTGCCGCACCCACCTGAAAATTATCATCATCCACTGCGCGCATTCCCGCAATTATCAGATCGTAGGAAATCTGCTTTACAGCGGCTGCCAGAATCCGTGCCGTTCCCAGACCATCGATTCCTGCAAGAGCCGGATCATTGATCAGGATCCCTTCATCGGCTCCCATGGCCAATGCGGTGCGGATAGCTTCAACGGCTTTTTCGCTTCCGACCGTTACAATCGTGACCTTGCCCCCCTGGGCTTCCCGGATCCGAAGTGCTTCTTCGACTGCAAATTCATCATAGGGATTAATGATCCATTTCAAATCTGCGGTTTTAATGGACTTGCCGTCATCATCAATCATAATAATCGATTCGGTATCCGGAACCTGTTTTAATAAAACGAGAATGTCCACTTTTTATGCCCTTCCTTTCTTGCCATGAATTGATGCCAACATTTGAAACGCTCAATTTAGGTAATGCTAACTGGCCCAGCTTTTACGAAGGGGTAAATTACAGTACGCATGGGTGGATGTCAATGAAAAAGCCAAAAGTAAGGGCCTAAAATGAACTAGCGGGCCTTGTGCGCACGCTAATAGATAACAATAGATGCAAAGCCCCGCACTTAAAAGCGGGGAGATAGCTTCTAGCTGGCTTCCTGGTTGCTCCGGAGGGATTCGGATGCTCTTGCCAACAGATCCAATCCTGTTTCATTGCCGTCCGGATCAAGTTCCGACACCCCGAATTTGATCACCAGTCGAATACCATTTCTTGCCGGGTGCTCCTTTTCAAAAAGAACCTGCAGCCGATCACTGATACAACGGGCCTGTGCAATCGCGGTTTGCGGCATCAGGAGAGCAAAACTGTTTTTATCAAGTCGTCCCAGGGTGTCACAGCTCCTGATTTTGCTGCAAAAAGAGGCGCCCAGCGAGCCAAGTATTCGTTCTTTTTGTTGATCGTCAAGACCGGGGTTGGGCGCTGTGGGGTCGAACTCCATCAGACATAGAGACAGTTTCAAACCGTATCTTTGCGACCGCAGGATTTCACCATCCGTTATTTTAAGAAAAGTTTCTCTATTATACAGCCCGGTGTAATCGTCCAGGGCCTTTATCTCCGAAAGACATTCGGTTACCCGCTCGAGACGATCGCATATGATGGTAAACAGATTGTGGAAAAACCTGTGGGCCGTGGGCGGATACAGCCACTGCAGCCGCTGGATCATTTTCCAGTTGATCTGCAAAAGTTCGACCGGCTCGGTCGCTACTACCGTTGCCGATCGCGGTGCGGAGCGCAAAAGACCCATTTCACCCAGCAAATCGCCGGCTTTTAAACGATTGATCCGACTCTGGCTCCTGGATTCGAGACCGGATTGTTCATTCGCAAACGGTTCGATCACGTCCATCGCACCGGATACAACTGTATACATGGAATCACTGGGGTCCCCTTTGTTGAATAGAACTTCGCCGCTATCGAGGGTTTTAAGGGAACCGGCCATGATAATATAATGCACCTGGGTGCGTGACAAGCCTTTAAAAAGCGGGATGCCGTATCGCGGTTCTTTGCCGAGTTTCAACCGTACCAGGTCCCACAGGGTTACCAGTTCCACGTGCTGCATCAGAGAGGGCAACAGGATCAGATCGCCGGTCAGGGCCGACAAGACTGTGATGGTCATCATAAAACCAAATACGGCCGTTGGTTTAAAACTTGAAAACAATAGTATGGAAAAACCCACGCAGATGGTCAGGGTGGTTAAGAAGATCGGCCGGCCCACCTGTTTGAGGGTATCTCTGAATGCCCGTCTGTCATTCAGATCTTTTTTAAATTCACGGTTATACCGAAATAAATAGTGAATGGTGTCATCCACCGCCAAACCAATGGCGATGCTGGCAATAAGACTTGTCGCCATGGACAGCTCGATGCCCAGCCAGCCCATAATCCCAAAATTGATGATAATTGGAAAAAGGTTGGGAACGATTGCAATCAGTCCTACCTTGCTCGACAAAAAAAGGAGAAACATGATTCCAAAAACCAAAACCATTGTGATAGAAAGGCTCTCGATCTGACCCCGGGTCAAATGGTGGCTGCTGGCGGAAATTGCAATCCCGAAACCGGTCACATCCCACTTAAGATCATTTGAAAAATTCTGTTGCACGAATGCAAGAATTTTATCACGGGTTTGGAGAAAATCACGGGAGCTCGAGATATGGGTCAACAGAAGAATGTTGGCTTTTGAAAAATCAGCACTCATAAAACGGTCGAGCATATCCTGACCCAACAGGTTGGTATAATTGTTAATTAACATCCTGACTTCAAAGGCTTCTTGCGGTAGCGCGTAGTACTTGGATTCGAAACGATTGAGGGCATAATTAACCAGCATCATGTAATCGGCAAAGGATATGGTTTTATCGATGCCCGGCAGCGTCTCCAAATATTTTTGAAGCCGGGCAATATCGGCCACATTTTTGGGGTCCTCAAAATAATCTGCCGCCTGGCCGGCCATGACGATATTGATAGGAAAGCTTCCGGAAAGATCCTGGTAGATGTCGTGGAAGTTGCGTTTGACCGGTGTGTCCTCCTTAAAGTATCCAACCGGATTGGTCTCAACCCGCAGGCGCAGGATGCCGATCAAACAAAATATAACGAGCACCCCGATAATCGGGATCACGATTTTTTGGTGTTTGAGATTCAGTTGGATGATGGCGTCAATAAAACGGTCAAATATGCGGGTGGTGCCTATATCTGACCTTTTCCGCTTGCCGGGCAGGGGAATAAGCGCTAAGGCCGCCGGGAGCAGCGTGTGCACAATGACCAGGATGCTAAACATACCAAAGCAGGAAAAAACGGCGAACTCCCGTATGGTGGGAATCCGATTGACAAGAAGAGATCCAAGACCAATAGCGGTGGTCAAAACAGCGATAAACGTCGGAAAGGAAACCGTGGCATAGGTTGCCAGGGTCGCATCAACCGGGGAATCGGCATCCTGGACGCGTGTCTGATACTCACAAACAATATGAAGACAATAGGCCGTCCCGACAGCAATAAGAAAGACCGGGACGATCATGGTAATCATCGATAGGGGAATTCGGATATAGGCCATCAGGCCGAATGTCCACACCAGCGCCAATCCCACGCAGGTAACAGGAATAAGAAGATACTGAACTCTGAGGAAAAGGCAGAAGAGAATGACAGCAATAAGCAAAAACGTTATCGGCGGCAGCCGGAAAAAATCTTTCTCGGTAAACTCGGCCAGGGCCTGGGAGACCAGCGGCATACCGACCTGATAAATAGAAAGGTCTTTGGCCGCTCCGGCAATCAAGGCCTCAACCCTGTGTATGACCTTTTGTGGATCAGCTTCGGTCTCAAGAACAAGCGTCAGGGCAGTCGTTTGGCGATCGTCTGACAAAAGGTTTTTCCGGAACAAATCCACCCGGGTGACGATGGTGTAAAATTTTTCCAGACTCCATTTTCCGGAAACATCAACTGCCTGTTTAATACCCGGAAGGCTGATAACGCGTCTGACGCCAGGGATGGCGGCAGCATCATGGGCAAGCTGGGTGATCTTTTGAAAAGTGACCGGATTGAAGATATTTTTGCTTTTTACCACTATCCGGATGATCTCGTCGGATCCGAATAGTTTTTTGAAATCCTCATAGCGGGCCGTTTCCGGGAGGTCTTGGATTTGAAGGTCATAGACGCTGGTTTGAAATGATAGATGGGATATTTGCCAGGCAAAAAATACGGTAACCCCTGTGATCACCAGTATGACAACCAGCGGTCGGCGGACGATCCTCTCCAAAATTTCTCTTGGGGAAAGACCTATGGAGACTGTTTTGGGCATGTGCCTGAAACAATCCTCTTAAAGAAGTTAAGAGAAAAAGCAGGAAAAGGAACAGGTGTTCAGAAAATATTTTTTAATCATAATATGATTTTATGTCAAATGAAAACTAGCGCTCTCTGGCATGGCGAGAACCTTCGGGGGAATTACTGCACAACCGATCTAAATTATGGATCACTAAACCCTTTGGAGTAATACTCGACCAGTTGTTCTTCCGGATTGCGTACAATAATCAAGCTTTCAACACGGTCAAGCCGATTGACAAGCGCCAGGCCTTTTTCAGATCCCATCACCATGAGCGCCGTGGCAAGCCCGTCGGCAAAGGTACAGGTGTCGGCAATAACGGATACGCTGACCACGCCATTATCGACCGGGTATCCGGTTCTGGGATCAATAATATGAGAATAACGCTTGCCATCAATTTCGAAAAAATTTCTATAGTCGCCGCTGGTCGCAAATGCTTTGTTCTTGATGGTAATGGCTTTATATACTTGATCATCAGGGGCCTCCGGCCGGGGTGTATTAATACCTATTTTCCAGGGTTTGCCGTCCACCCTGCTGCCGGCGGCATAAATCTCACCGCCGATTTCAACCAGAAAGTTTTTTATCCCATTTTGTTCAATCAATTCCGCGATTTTATCCACAGCATATCCCTTGGCAATCGAGGCAAGATCCAGAGAAATAGTCCCCTTTTTTTTTGCAAGATAGCGCTTCTCTGTAATTTGGATATTATGAAACCCTAAACCCGATACCAGCCGTGCGATCACTGCCGGAGGCGGAAGGGTGTTTGTCACTGCTGTGCTTCCAAATCCCCAGAGATTTACCAGAGAATTTACGGTGCCATCCCAGGCGCCCCCGGTCAGTCGGTAAAGATCTTGGGCCACAATCATGACTTGCACAAAATCATGGGAAACCTCGATTTTCTGGCCGGCTTTTTTCAAATCATTGAATCTGCTGATTTCGCTATCTTTTATCCAGGTGGACATGCTCTGGTTGATTTGCCCAAGTCGCTGATCGATTTTAGGCTTCAGGCCGGATAGGTCATCGGAGCTGCCGGTGACCGCCTTTATATGGTAGGTGGTACCCATGGTTTCCCCGGAGATCAGCGTCTCATTTTTGTCGCTGCAGCTGATAAAAACAAGCGCGAAAAGCGTGAAACAAATTTTATACGATAATTGCTTCATAACTAAACCAAACTTACGGAAAAAAAAGGTTCAGAGTTCAAGGTTCAGCGTTCAAGGTTGAAATAAGGATAATATCTGTTTTTAACTTTGAACCTTGCCTGCCCCGTTAAATTTTTTACTACGCCCTCCCGTAGATCTGGGAAATCTTACTGGGGTTGGCGCTACCATTTATTCAAATCGGGTGAAGGTCATTTAACTGGGGAACCCGGAGGGTTGAACCAAAAACTAAAACGGACGTTTTAGTTTAACATATCCTGGGGAGTTGTTCCCCTGTCAGCATATCCACCATCCGGCTGCCGCCAATGCGTGTTTCCATAAAAACTTGCCCCGGATGATCCACCACCACCTCTCCGATAACGGCGGCGTCTTTGCCATAGGTGTCGGCGCGCATAGCTTCCAGAACCGAATTCGAATCCCGGGGGGCAACAAACGCCAGCAGCTTGCCTTCATTGGCCAGATAAAGCGGATCAAAACCCAGAAGTTCGCAAATCCCGGCAACTTCAGCATTAACCGGTATCTTATCCTCAACGATTTTTATTCCAACTGTTGATTTTTGAGCAATCTCATTTAAAGCCGTTCCGACACCACCCCGGGTGGGATCACGCAGCACATTAATTTTCGCGTGGGTCGCAAACATCCTGGCGACCATATGATTCAGGGGGGCACTATCACTGGTCAATGTTGAATCAAAGCGCATTCCTTCCCGCTGGGTCAGAATGGTGATACCATGGTCGGCTATGGTTCCGCTCAGCAGGACCCTATCGCCAGCCTGGGCCCGGGTGCTGCCTACTGAAACACCGTCGGGTATCGTTCCCACTCCGGAGGTGTTGATAAAAATTTTATCGGCCGCACCCTTTGGAACAACCTTGGTGTCCCCGGTAACCACCTTCACACCTGCCGTGGCAGCAGCCTTTCCCATCTGTTTGACGATAATTTCAAGATCCGAAAAAGCAAAACCCTCTTCAATAATCAACCCGACACTCAAAAAAAGGGGGGTCGCACCACACATGGCAATATCATTTACGGTGCCGTAAACGGCAAGATCACCGATATTACCCCCCGGGAAAAAAATAGGGTCGACGGTGTAGGTATCGGTGGAAAAGGCCAACCGCAAACCGTCAATGTTACATATGGCGCCGTCATTTAACTCGGACAGGATTGGATTATCAAATATCGGCAACATCATGTCGGCGGTCAAACCATGGGATATCTTTCCGCCGCTGCCGTGATCGAGCAGTATCTTGTCAAATTTCATGTGCTTTTTCCTTAAAATTTGGTTCGAGAACCCCCCGGAATCGGTTTAAAATGCCGGATTATGTTCGAGGGCAAGACGCAGACGGCTTAAAAAGCGGAACGTACGCGGCTGTACGTGAGCATTTTTAAGCCGGCTCCAACGCAGCCCTTGGACATCAGACGGCGTTTTAATCCGATTCCGAATGACTAATGAATCCTTTGGTGAGGAAAAATGGTATGAAATTTGACAAGATACTGCTCGATCACGGCAGCGGCGGAAAGATATCCCATGGTTTGACTGCCGACATGATGTTGCCGATATTTGATAAT
>CAMYNZ010000071.1 GCA_947259865.1 uncultured Desulfobacterales bacterium
TTGGCAACCAGCCAGAGGCTGACAAGCGCGGAAGATGGGGTGTTCCGCCAAAGATCTCTGGCGGATAAACATCGGCTTGCCCGCCTCTGGCGTGGCTTTCCCGCAGGGTAAACAAAATGGAGTGCTTTTGGTTATTTTATATGTCACTGATGTAAGCATTGTAAACAGCCTATCTGCCACTTAACAAAAGCAATAAATCAGGTTTTCGATATCAGTTCTCCATTTTGTTTACGCTCATTTAGGGTATAATTTACCCTGACATAACCTTTTTCGAAATAATTTCATATCTAAAGTTCAATTATAATATTCTTAAGAATTCAAGTAATTCGGGGAAGGGTCTACACAATAAGGATCATTTCCGTATTAGTTGTAGTCAATTAAAGCAAAATTACCTGTTATCTTCAATTGAGCAGGTATGATCCCTGGAATCTTTATCCGCCGTCTCTGTGGCGGGCTTGGACCCTTTTCTCCAACTAAATTGGTGAAGAACCCAAAGCAATGAGTAGCAAACATGAGCGAGATTGACTGGAGAGTTTATCTGGTTAGATGTATCGACCAGTCGTTGTATTGTGGGGTTACCAAAGATATCAAGAAACGACTGCTGGAACATAATTCCGGCAAGGGCGCAAAGTATACAAAAGCACGGACACCGGTTAAGCTTGTCGGCCTCAGTCCTCAAATGTCAAAACGCGATGCTTTTAGACTCGAATATCGCATAAAACAATTACCAGCAGCCAGTAAATTAATTGAATTAACAAAGGAGGAAAACCAAATGACGATTAAAAAAGACCTGCAGAATCTAAACAGAGAGATTAAGGCTCTCAGCAAACGAGTGGAAATATTGATCAAAGAATTTGATAAGATTCGGAAAGTGAGTACTGCAAAAAAAGCGCCGGCAAAATCCACTAAGCGGACCGCAACCAGAAAAGCACCCGCAAAAAAGAGACCGGCCAGGTTGACGGCCACCGACCGGGTATTAAAAGTTATCAACCGATCAAAAAAGGGGGTTGGGGCGGCCACCCTTATGAAAAGAACGGGGTTTGATGATAAAAAGATCAGAAACATTTTACAGAGAACTTTTAATGAAGGTAGAATTAAAAGGGCAGGTAGAGGAATTTATGTGGGTGCCTGAGGAATGAAATCCAATAAAGGCTTGTAAGTGACCTGTTTGGTCATCAAAGGATGTTTTTTCAGAAAAAGGCTGCAGCATCCGTCTATGGTTGGCTGGTTTGGTTACTTGATAGCCCGGTTCTTTAAAGATGGGAGCTTCACAAAAAAAATGAAAGGTCCGGAAATGAGAAACAATTTTGACATTGGAAGTATTTTTATCACTTTTATACTTTTTTTGAATACTTTATTTTATCCTGTATTTGCTGGGGAGACCCAAAATGATAGTAATCTGGATGCTGCGGTAAGAATATTTCTGGAAAGCCATAAAGATCAGTGGGCAGACTGGAATGTTCCCGAAGCTGACGGTAAACTATTATATGATCTCATTGTCCGGAACAATTACAAAAAAGCTGTCGATATCGGCACCTCTACAGGGCATTCGGCCATTTGGATGGCATGGGCCCTGAGCAAAACCGGTGGCAAGCTCATTACTATAGAGATAGATGAAGGTCGTTATAAAAAAGCAATGGCCAATTTTAAAGCAGCCGGGCTTGAAGACTTCATTGACGCGCGGCTGGCGGATGCCCATGAACTCGTAGTAAAATTGGAAGGTCCGTTTGATTTTGTTTTTTCGGATGCCGACAAAGAGTGGTACAAAAACTACTTTATGGCATTGGCCCCCAAACTTAGAGTAGGCGGCTGTTTTACAGCCCATAATGTCTCATCAATTCATTGGGAGGGCATAAGAGAGTTTCTCGAATATGTGCAAAGCCAACCCAACTTTGAGACGACTATAAACCGGTCCAGCCCGGCGGGGATTTCCATCAGCTGCAAGACGGCCAAACGGTGATTGAATAAAATAGTAAGTCAATGACCAGATGCCCATTCAAGTTAAAAGGAGACCTATTTGATATCGTATAGCTAAACGACCAATTATCCAAATACTCGCCGAATGGGAAAGGAATAAATTATGCGCTTGGTGCAATTGGTATGCGTCGTTATGATCGGACTGTTTTTATTGACGCCCGCCACATTTGCGGAGGAAATATCCACCCGGACCGGGTTTTGGGGAGGAATTGATGTTGGTGTCGGACTGCTTGATCAATCAGTGGATGAGATAGACGACGACGAAACGGCTTTATTTTTGGGCTTCAAAGCTGGCTACACCATCAACCCTCATTTCAGAATGGGACTGGAATTAAGCGGCTGGCTGCTTGAGGAAAGTAATCTTGAAGATCCACGGGTAGGAGAGGGCATAAACCAAATTTTTCTAATCGCTCGTTATTATCCGGGGCAAAGATCAAATCTGTTTGCAAAAGCGGGTGGAGGATATGTAAGTATTTGGAATAATAGGCCTGGAGAACCGAGGAGAAAAAGTGGCTGGGGTTTCACGGTAGGGGTCGGTTACGACTTTTTGCTCGACAAAAAAGTTGCGCTCAGCCCTTTTGTTACATACAGTTTTGGCAATGCAGAAGATATAGATTACCGGGCTATCATATTGGAATTGGTATTCTATTTCAATAGAAACGGAGTGTTGGTCCATTCCTAACTATCCACGTGGCTTTGCAGCCTATATGAGAATTTATCAAGGAATGAAGTAATCTCAACCAATTAATTCAGGGGTCGGGGAGTTTTTTTGATCCGCCGGAGTCAGGCGGACTGATAATTCATTCCGCTATTATCACAGATTGGCAGGAAAAACTCCCCGACCCCTCGATTTATATATCATAAAAAAGGTGAAAGTTTGAGAATTACTTCATGCCGCTCAGCGTTTTCCGGTCTCTACCAGACGAATCAATTCCGCAAAATCATCAATGATATAGTCTGCGCCTGCCTGCACCAGATTTTTTTTCAGATTTTCTTTATCCGGAGATGACATGAGAATACCGATAGCCTTAAACCCTGTGCGGCTGCGTTTGGCCGCCAGCATGTCATCGGGCATGTCCCCCAGGTAGTAATATCCATCAACGCCGCTCCCCGTAGCTTCCGCGATGGCATCCAGCATAAAGGGGTGAGGTTTGCTGAGTGAAACTTTTTTACCGCTTTCTTTTAAAATGCGTTGTTCTTCTTTAATACACTCATCAAGGGTATAAATTTCGCGGAAATATTCCAATAATTTAAAATTCTCTAACGGATAATAAGCCTCGGCTTTGGGACGTCCCGTTGCAATCGCCAGCAGATAATTTTCTGAAAGTTTGTCTAATAGTGGCCCACCGATTAATACCTTTTCCCGCAAAATATAACCTTCACCGTGATACATTTCGGGATTGCGTTGATAGGTGGATCTGAAAAGTTCTTGGCCGAGATAGATCTCTTGGAAAATTTGTTTGATGATATTTCCGGTACCAACGTCTCCCTGATAGATCTGAGATATGAACGGATCTGTCCTTTTCCCGTATTGATTAAACAATTTTTGCAGCGACTTTTTTTCTGATTTCAGATATTCGGCCAGCCGGCTGACATCACAACCAGACAATACCTTTCGATATGCGGACCACGGATCATCAGATTCATCGATCGGTGCGTTTTCAGTCTGAGTGAATAACAGACTGATAGTCAGGCAGGAGAGATCCCAGTCATTGTTCAGTCCGCCGCTTTGCTTTACGGCGGCAAGATCCGATAGATCGAAAAGCGATGCGGGTAACAGCTCTGCATGCTGGGCGGGACTGAAAAACAATCCAGCCATCTGCCTGACGGTGTCCCGGTAAGAATTGGAGACATCGATGAGCACGCCGTCCATATCGAAAACAATGAGGGATCGTTTCGTCATCTTTTTCATTTTTTACTTTGAGCTTTGAGCATTCAGCTTTCAGCTAAATTGCATCAAGCTCTTGAATCGAACCTGAGACTTGCTCGCCATGGCGTTGTTTTGAAATAACTTCAATAATATCGGCAGCCGTTGAGATGAAATGGTATCCTTTGCGGGCATATCTCTTTCTTTTAAGTCCGGTTCGATCCATCATAACCGGAATTCCTGACCAGTCAAGGAGCGGCAGGTCCGTATAACCGTCACCAACTACGATGGTTGTTTCAGCAACCATACCCCGATCCTTCATCGATGCGAGTTTGTCCTGTGGTGTTAAAATATGATACGCCATGCCGCAAATGCGATTACTTTGGGATTCGAAATGATTGCCTTTGATGAGTGTGAAGCAGTCTTCTAAATTCGCAAAATACAACGTACGTTCGATCAAGTCAAACGTCCCGCAACTTAGAACGATCATAGTGTAGCCTTTGTCATATAAGTCCCGATAAACCCGGCGATCAGTGATTGTTATTTTTTTTGCCAGTTTTTTCCCGACCCGGGCCAACACGTCAATCGGTGTGTCTTTCAACAGCCAGAGATAATATTTTTTAAATGACGCTTTCAGCCATTCCTTTCTGTCGGCAAAGATGGCCGCTCTGGCAACCACTCGTCTGAAAATAGAAAAATTTTTTTCCGCAGTAGCTAATCTATAAAGCAGCAGCGTTTGTTCACTGTCATAAGGATCGGACGGCAGGATGGTGCCGTCAAAATCCCAGATAATCGTATCAGGTTTCATTTTTATAACTTTGAGCTTTCAGCTATGAGCTCAAATGCGACTTTCCCTTTAGCCTAATCTCAGACTTGAAACCACTTCTAACATATCAAATTACCCTCAGCACACTTCGCCAATCGACCCCAAAGCAGATGCATAAACTATTTAGCAGATCACATCAATTTTTGAAAGCAGCAAAGAGTGTCAAATTTCCATTCTGTTCCGTCAAAGCCTTGGCGGCCATAGGTCGTCACTTTCTGCTTTGCGTTTGTTTCAATAGGACACGATTGCGCCTAATGCATCCGTATCACTAAGCGCCTGATATTAAACCGATCTTGTTATGATCGCCAGTAAAGGGATCTAAATTATAACTTGGCATAGCTATTGCTTCATAGGAAACCGGTTATTTATAGACATGTCACAGAGTGTAAAAATTATCAGCTCACGTAAGTATCTGAATTTTGCATGAGTCAACCTTTTTGATCATCAAGATTCAAGCAGTACCCTGTTTGAATGCAAACGGAGATATTTGCCGACCCAATTACAAACCCGAAAAGGATAAACATACTATGAATTGCCTTCCAAAGAAAAATAGAAAAATTCTGCTGGCCAATCAGGGCTTCACCCTCATTGAAATGGCGATTGTATTGATTATCATCGGAATCATCATCGGTGCGGTTGTAAAAGGTAAAGATCTTATCCGCGGCGGGGAACAGAAAAAGATATATTCTCAGTTTTTAAATGAGTGGCGGACGGCTTACTTAAATTTCTATGATCGGACCGGACGCGTGTTGGGAGATACCAACGGCGACGGACGGGCCGATTCCAATCCGAGCCATCGCGGGAACCCGCCGACTGATGCGGGCAGAGATGCACTTGTCGGAGGTGACAGTCTTCATAATCCACCGGATTATTATGGGATTTCACAAATCGGTCTGAACCCGCCCAAAACAAATACCGACAAAGCCTGGAAATACAGATATTCGGACAGCACGGGTAAAGCGCATGAATTGATCTTATCATTCGATTTTGATGATAGCGAGAAGTACAACTATATGCAAATTACAAACGCGCCCAATGAACTGTGTATTGCCCTTGATACCATGATCGATGGGTCGGCCGATGGAATCAGGGGCGACTTTATCGGTGACAGCCATACCGGTGTCGCCTGGGGCGCTGCACCCTCTTTGGTAGTTAGCGCACGCTGGAAAATGCAATTTTAATCCAAACTGACGGATATTGACATGTTAAGATCACCCATCGTCACCATGGTTCTTTCGATCCTATTTACGGTTGCCGCAGCTTTAACGATCAGTGCCCATCGCGATTTGGCCGGCAATCGGGAAAAATGGGAGACCTTGAAGGTTCGTCTCCGGGTGATGTCCCACCAGAAAAAGGATGTCGAAAAGACCCAGGTCCAACTTGCCCGCCTAAACGGCTTCATGCGCAAAGCGGCAACGTTGGGATTGGAGCAGGAAAATTGGGCTTCATATGATGTTAACATACAGGAACCGGTGACATTCGCACAGATGGCGCGTATTTTGAACCAGTGTATCAATACACCTGACTATTATTTTAAACCGGTGTCACTGCAGGTTAAAACAAATGTGAAACCCGATCAAACAAGCTTAAAAGGCGCTTCCCTGCCGGCTGCGGATGATTCATTTGATCCCGGCAAAGGAGATGTACTTCTAACACTCAAAGGTGCCTTCGTAGTCAGGCACAAGTGACAATTAGGAATATGGAAAATTTTGCCATAGAATTGGATGGTGTCACCTATGGTTTTTCAGGACACTATCTCGAAGAAATCGCCGACCTCAAGGAATTGGATGGTGACAAAAGGTTTGTCACCGATATGCAGGAGGCGATTTCAAGGACCATGACCATCGATGTCGCCCATAAGTATGTGGATGTCATGGTGCGTAAAAAGCTCCAGGAATCCGGGGAATTTGATGACGCTATCTCCTTGATCCCCCATTTGAAAAAAAAGAAGGGCAAGAACAGTTCTGAGATATTTTTTACCGCTTTGCCATCCCGTCTTTTCAGTTATTATACGGACCTGATACGTGAACGACAGGATATCGTATTGTTATTTCCACTGTTTTCAGTCCTTTTTAGCGTTCTAAAGCGCATACGTTCTGCAGAACCTGTGGCGGTTGTTTTTCAGCACGATCGTTTTGCCGATTTAGTCATCGGAACCTCCAGAAAGGTATTTTACGCCAACCGGTGTGTCGCTTTTGATACAAGCGATGAGCAGATTTCCAAATTGTGGGAGACTGTCAGGGCGGATATCAAAAATGTCGAAAAAGATCATCGGATCGCAGTCGGCAAGGCCTTTTTCCTCACCTGGATTGATAGCGGCAATTTGCCTGACTGGTCACAAGATGGCGAAATAGAAGTATTCTCCCTCGAGAAGGCGTCCGTTTCCTATAAGGGCGCTACCCATCAAAGTTCGTTTTTGGGGGCTTTGAAGACACTTTCCGGCAAAGAAAGTGCTTCGGTGCCGGCCGAAAAGGCCTGTTATTATGCCCAAAAATGGGTGCCTTACATCAACGCGATAATGATTTTGGCAGTCCTGTTTTTTGGCGGAGCGTATTATTACTTTCAAAATATGTCTGATGCCCTGGGTAATAAAATAACGGGGCTGGAAGGTAAGGCGGCCAGAATTAGCATGCAGACGCCGGTGAATATTAATCGGGATAAATTTAACGAAACCCTGGCATTTGTAAAAAATTTGGCATCCTCCAGAACAGTACCGTCGTTTAAACAAATCGTGGATGATCTGTCTGCAGCGGCTTCCGAACACCTGCAGTTTCAAATAGTGAAGGTGGATTATACCACCGCTAATCTCAAACTGGAGCTTTTTGGCCGTATCGAAGCTCCCTTTAGCTCGGCCCATCAGTCATATCAGGACTTGATACAATACTTTAAACAAAAAGGATTTTTACTGCAGGAAAGTCGATTCAACACTGACATACAAAATTCTCAATTTCTCCTAAAATTCAACCGGAGCAATGTATGAAAAAAAAATATCGTGGGTTTCTTTCGGTGGGTTTTATTTCGCTGGCGCTTGGGCTGACAGCTGCTTATGCCGTCGGTGAATCTCACAAAGCGGATGGAGGAGTCCGTCTGCGGCCGCTAAAACCGTTACCTGCCAGAGCGGCTCCAAATCCTGAGACCCTCAAAGAGATCAACCAGTTGGAATTGCTGTTGGACAGCCTGGTATCTTCACCGGAATCTGCAGCACATACTGTTGACCTATCGGCCTTCGGTTATGAGCCCTCTGAAAATGCGGCTTTGAACGTCGCCATGACCGATACCGCTCCATCGGTTCGGATGGATTACACACTGACTTTTGCTTTTTCTTCAAACACCAAAAGATTTTGCATTATAGACGGAAAATTTTTAAGCGAGGGTGATACCCTTTCTGACGGCGGAACAATTGTTGAGATAGAGCCCTATAGAGTGTTGGTTCGTAAACAAAACTTCGAATCCTGGCTGTATCCGGATAGGCCCTAAATGATAAGAATCATGTTCCGGATTGGTTGAAGTTATTAAAGCAGAATAAACTGTTGTCTTCTATTGAGCAGGTGTGATCCCAGAGGGTACAAGGGGTCAGCCCGCCGTCGCTGTGGCGGGCCTGGACCCTCTTCTCCAATTAAAGTGGAGAAGAACCAATAATATTAAAGGTGAGAAATCCTATGCTACCAATGATGAGAAATCGGTTTGAGAAACTTGTGAAGGTGAATGTGACATTTTTTTGTGGTTTGCTGATAATACTTTTTATGGCCGGGTGTGCTCACAAACCCCTGGGGATCTCGGCACCTGCCAACATACCTGATAAAATCAAGTTTCAATCTGAAGAACTCTCCAATATTCATAAAGAGCTTCGCGAAGCCCTGGAAAAAGTTCCGACCAAAGAACTTGACGTAAAACCGGTTATGCCGACCTATGATCCTCTTGAAGATCGGATCGTATCTTTTTCCCTGGTCGATGAAGACTTTAAAATGGTTCTCTACTCCCTGGCCCAGTCCGTTGGAATGAATCTGATCGTCGATCCCCGGGTTAAAACCGAGGAGCGTCGCCTGACCATTAATTTTCAAAACGTTTCGGCTGCCGCTGTCCTGCGGGAAGTTCTGGATACATTTGATCTGTATTATGAAGTAAAGGCCAATGTTATCAGGGTAAAACCGTTCCAGGAGAAAATATTCAAGTTGAATTTTCTGGATACCTTTATTGATACTGATTTTGTCGTGGGCGGGGATGTCCTGGGCGCAGGGGAGGTCGAAGCAGTCGAAGGATTGACCGGCAGCTTTAAAATCAGCGGCAAGGGGTCCGAACAGGGCCAGGGCAATCCTTATGATGTGATCGATAATATGGTCAAAAAGGTCATATCGCCGGAAGGAAAATATTTTTTGAACCGGCTGGCCGGCAGCCTTTATGTTAAAGACAGCCCGGAATCCATAAGATCTATCGCCAGAATCGTAAATCATGCCAAGCAGATGCTTTCGCGCCAGATTTTAATTGTGGCCCGCATAATTGAAGTCGGCCTGCGGGAAGAACATAGCTATGGAATCGATTGGGAAATTTTATGGCAGGAGATGAACATTACCGATAATTCAAGTTTTAGAGCTGGCTGGTCGCTGGATGAAGGACTAGTTCTTGAAGGTATCCTGGACCATTTTGATATTGGGGCCGCTGTCGATGCATTGGAAACGTTTGGTGATGTCAATATTGTGTCGAACCCGAGCATCCGGGTTAAACACGGCAAACCGGCTATCATCAGTGTGGGATCTTCAATCAGTTACACCAAGAGTACCGAGACGACAATATTGAGCAACGATCAACGGGATACCATTACGGAAGTGGAGGTTTCCAAAGTTTTTGACGGGCTCATCCTGGGTGTTATTCCATTTATTCAGGCCGATGGTGAAATCACCCTATTAATTAATCCCATTAAGAGTGATGTGGACCGGGAAAGCCTCGAGTTGATTGACGTTGGCAACCAGCAGGTGACCCTTCCCGAGGTGAACATCAAGGAAATCAGTACAACGATTTCACTCAAAAGCGGCGATGCCGTAATTCTTGGAGGGCTGATTGATAATCGCAAAATCAGCACAGACAGGGGAGTGCCGATTTTATCCTCAATTCCGATCCTGGGCTATCTTTTCAAACATAAATTCAAACGAGATGAAAGACAGGAACTGGTCATCATTTTGAGTGTATCTCAGATATGAGCGTTATTTACAAAACTCTGCAGAGAGTAAAAACCCAATCCGGTCAGGATATCCAGCGGGATATAACCCTGGAAAGGGATCGCAAGATATTTCTTATACCCGAGTCTCCTTTTTTCAGACCCTGGATATTGGGCCTGGCTGTTTTGATATTTTTAAGCGCCATGGGTGTTGCCTACGGTATTTATCACTTCAAAACCGGCATGGATGACGGATCGGATCCAAACGTTGTGGTCCGTAAAGTACGGCCCCAATTCCAGCCGCCCGGGGAACCAGATGCGCCGAGTCGTTCTAAAGTCGATCGCTTACCGGTTGTGCCACAATTTACTGCCCCCGGGGCCGTAAAGAAGACGGCCTTACAATATGCCAGCAAGGACCCGATTGAAAAGGAATCCGTACCGACGACAATAATAAAAACCGCGGCTATCCGTGAAAAAAAGTTGCCCCGCAGTAGCGAGAAGAACAAGATAAGCCGGCAGAAGCCTTCAGCCGAGCCCGAAATTTCCCGGATTGGCAAATCTTCTTCTGCCCGGGAACCCGGATACTACGATTACGGAGACCGTCGAAGGGATAAATTACACCTGGTGAATGTGAGAAAGAGTTACAGGATCAGCAGACTGATAGAGCAGATACAGAAATCCATGCAGGAGATGAATCACCGACAAACAAAAACTCTTTTGAAGCAACTGACGGCACTCAAGGGATCCGACAGCGGTTTTGTACTCAAGTTAAAGTCCTACTGGCTTATGCAGCAGGATAATTATCAACCGGCAATGTCACTGCTGCAAAAAGTGTTAGAGCGTGATGAAGATGATCTTGAGGCCGGGATAAACATGGCGATTCTCGAAATCAAAACCAACCGCCTAAAGCAGGCCAAGCAGAGGCTGGCCCGTCTTCAGGAGACCTATCCGGAGGACGCCCGAATCGCTGAGATATTGAAAAAGCTCACCGCAAACCTCAACTCCCGGAGGTGATTATAAAGATGCGTACACCGGATACCATATCTGAGGAATTAAAGCACCTGAAACATGTCGGATTGCGACAGAATCCGTTTCCGGTAGCCCCGGACAACGTGAATTTTTTTATTTCGGATTATATTGACCGAGTCACCTCCAATATTGTTCATGGGATTTTTTCAAGAAAGGGATTTTTGGTCCTGACAGGCGATATCGGGCTCGGCAAAACCACCATCAGCCGCCGCATCATTAATGTTCTTGAAAAAAAGGCCGTTGAAACGTCCCTCGTTTTCCACACCAGTTTTCAGGACGTCGAACTTCTCAGAGAAATCAATCGAGACTTCGGGCTGGAATGCGCCAGTTTGCGTTTTAGCGATCAGATGAAAGTCCTCAATGATTTTTTGCTGGATTGCAGCCGAAAAGGAAAAAACTGCGCCATTATCATTGATGATGCCCAGAATCTCAGTGGCAAAAGTCTGGAACTGGTCCGTATGATCTCCAACCTGGAGGCGGATCAACAAAAACTGGTGCAGATTCTGCTTATTGGCCAGCCTGAACTGATGGATCGCTTAAATCAGAATGCACTCAGACAACTGAAGAGCCGGATAATTATCTGGGAGGCGGTAAGGCCGCTGACGTCGGATGAACTCAAATATTATCTTTTGTATAAACTGAATGCATCCGGCGGCAGCGGAAAGTTTTCAGTAAACAAGGGTGCTTTGAAAAAAATATACAAGATTACCAGAGGAAACTTCCGAAGCATTAATATATTGATGGACAGATGCCTGTATGTTGCCTTTCTGCAAAATACGCACGAGATAAGCAAACAGGTCGTCGCAGCAGCCTGTTCGGATCTGTTCCCGCCCAAATTTAAATTGCGTATGCCCAGGTGGGCCACCGTTGCCATGCTAGCCACATTTGTTTCAATATCGCTCATCGGCGGATTACTGGATGCCGCTTCAAACCGCCGCTTCGCGACCAAACCCATGGTAGTCCGCAAAAAAATACTGCATCGGATTCCGGTGACTACTAAATCCGCTGCGCCTGCAAAGGCTGGTCCCGGCGACCCGATTGGTGATTTTCTGTCAGCTTACCGCCTATCAAACCATAAGGATGCGTTTACCGCGGCATTGCACACCGGGCGATTTGAAAATTTGGCCGACACCATTTTCAAGCAAACCGGATATAAATTGATCCGACTGGAAACTCTCCCGGATTACATTCGCGGGAAATACGGCACATTGAGTTACCCCATAAATGCTGAGGGAGAATTAATACATTTTATACTGTGGCGGCCGCAATTGACGCTCAAGAAGTTTCATCATTCATACCGGGGGGCGGAAATCGTCCGGCTTCAAAACATGTTGGCGCAACTTCGATTGTATACTTACCGGCAGGATGGAATCGTCGGGAAAAGGCTTGTAAATGCCCTAACCCGGTTTCAAAAAAGGATGACGCTTCCGGTTACCGGTTTTCCGGATGAAAGAACCCTGTTTTTGTTATGCCACTCATGCAGCTCAAAGCTGGTAAACACACGATCAGGCTGGATCATCCCATCGTGATGGGTGTGATCAACGTCACCCCGGATTCCTTCTCTGACGGTGGCAAGTACGCGTCGGCCGAGGCGGCCATAGCCGGTAGATCACCCGCAACAAACTCGGGGAAATATTTGAAAAGCTCGGTTTTGTAACCCAACATGACACCGTGCTGGCCCTGGCCGAACAATCCGGAATTCCCTACCTTGACGTGGATGAGGTCCTGCCGGACAATGATATCCTCAAAATGTTCAACAAAAAATTCTGTCTCAACAACACATTTTTCCCCATTCGCAGGTTGAAGGGAGCGATTGCAATAGCCGGCTGCAATGTTGGGGATGAACGGCTCGGACAACTGATCTCGAGGCAGACCGGACTAAAACCCAAATTTTATATCTCCGAAAGAACCAAGATCGTCAATGCGATCAATAAACAGTACTATTTCCTCGAAAATCCGGTAGAAAAACTGGTCGAAAACGAGATTAATGTTCTCTCCCAGGATGTCGAAGCGGCAAGAGGAATGGATAATCTGATCAAACACATTTTTCACCTGGCAGTTAAAATGCGGGCCACGGACATCCATTTCCAGAGCATGGCACAATCAATTGATGTCTCCTTTCGTGTCGACGGGGTTATGCGTTCGGCGCTGTCTCTGCCGATCAGCCTGAACCGGATAATAACCAGTCTCAAAATGCGCGCAGAAATGGATATTGCCGAGCAACGGCTTCCTCAGGATGGTCGTTTTTCAACCACCATTTTGAACAACGCCTATGATTTCAGGGTGTCCACCGTCGTTTCGCCCCAGGGAGAAAATATGGTTCTGCGTGTCTTGCCGGTGCAAAGCGCGATCATGGGAATGGAGCAACTCGGCTTTTTTAAAAAGCACGTCAATATTGTAGAGAAAATGTTTAAGGAGCCTTTCGGGATTATACTGCTGACCGGACCCACGGGTTCTGGGAAATCCACAACCCTTTATTCCGGTATTCGCAGGCTTAATTTGCTGGAAAAAAATGTCATCACGGTCGAAGAACCCATCGAATACGATATTCCGCTTCTGCGCCAGACCCAGGTCAACGAGAAGGCCGGTTACACCTTCGCCAATGCCATCCCTTGTTTTTTACGGCATGACCCGGATGTCATCCTGGTCGGAGAGATCCGGGATGCGGAAACCGCCGCCACTGCCGTTACGGCATCAACCACCGGTCATTTGGTGCTGTCCACCCTGCACACCAACAGTGCCATAGGCGCTATTCCCCGATTGAGGGATTTGGGCGTGCGTCCCTTTTTGATTGCCGACTCACTCATCGGCATCCTCAGCCAGCGGCTGGTCCGTAAAATTTGCAATGCCTGCAAGGAATCCTATACGCCTCCGCAGTGGGAAAAAGCCTATCTGAAGTCGACATCATTGGACCAACTCTATAAAGGCGCGGGATGTGAAGTCTGTGACGGTTCCGGTTATTTCGGGCGAACCTTGGTTTATGAACTTCTGACGGTGAATCGAGGAATTTCACAGCTGATTGAACAGGAAGCCGAACTGGGATTGATATCGGAAAAAGCCAGGGAAAGTCAATTTGTAGAAATGTTTGATGTAATGAGCAGCAAAGTAAAAAAGGGTATGACGACCACCAGCGAGGCCGTTCGCATTTTGGGCACTATCCGGCAGAATTAAAATGAACTATTATAAATACAAACTCATCGCACCTTCCGGGGAGGTCTGCACCGGAAGCGTCAAACTGCCCTATCAAGACCTCATGTCTGCCGTTTATCATCTGGAACGCGACGGCAGCACGGCGCTCTATGTGAAAAAATTGGGAATTATTCGGTCATTGGTGGCCAATCTTGCCAATTTTCGGCTGCTGCGGCGATTGTCCGGATTGGATCAGGCTGAATTGCTGAGCAATATTTCCTTGATGCTGCGTTCCGGTGTTACCCTGACGGCGGCGCTTGAGGAAGCATCCGGCAGTCTGGACAGACCTGAAATTTCCAGTGATATTGAAAATATAATTATCAGCGTCCGGGGCGGGGCAGCCTTTTCAGAGACGGCAGAAAAATATGGGCATATCTTTCCCAGGGCTGTGACTCATCTTATCCGGATTGGGGAAGAAACCGGCAGGCTGGATGCTATGCTCAAAAACGGTGCCGATCATCTTAAAAAAGTTCAGGCGATCGTCAGTGACACCAAGCAGGCCCTGATCTATCCGGCCCTGGTTTTAACGACCATGGCAGCCGGGTTCATATTCTGGGTGTACTATGTGGCTCCCAAAATCCTGGCCCTTTTTAAAGATATGGATATTACGCTTCCCACACTTACAATTATTGTAATGAACGTATCCTATTTTTGCCGGGATTATATTTTGTATATCTTGACGGGTCTGATCCTGATTATTTTTGTCATACTTGCAGCCTATAAATATAATCAGCGGCTGCGAAAAATTTTTGACGCGGTTGTGCTCAATATCCCGGTGGTCGGTAAGATTGTATCTGCATCAACCCTGGCCTTTATAACCGAATACTTTGCACTTCTTTTAAACGCCGGGGTTGATTTACTGCAGGCCATGACCATCCTGAAAACCTCCATC